>CAYYMO010000073.1:0-4251 GCA_964472955.1 uncultured Methanomicrobia archaeon
TTGGGTTCCAGGGCAGAAAGTTGGCAGAGGCAGTTGAGATTTGGACGCGCATGGCAAAAGAAAGTACAACGATTTTCATGGGGCTTTCTGGAGCTATGATCCCTGCAGGAATGAGAAGGCTAATTGCATTTTTAATACAGCATGGGCTCATAGATTGCCTCGTTTCAACTGGTGCGAATATCTTTCACGATTGTTACGAGGCGCTCGGTAACAGTCACTACATCGGTACACATACGGCTGATGACGTTGAACTTTGTAAGCTCGGAATAGACAGAATTTATGACATCTTTGCATACGAGCAGAAATTTAGGGCTGTAGACTGGTTTATACACGACTTTGCTATGACACTACCAGACAAGCCTTGCTCTTCTGCTAACTTTATGAAGTTGCTCGGAGAGCACGTTGAGAAAGCTGGCGGAGCCGATGATGCCGTCATTGTGAGTGCGTATAGGCATGACATCCCCCTTTTTGTCCCTGGACTGTGTGACAGTTCGATCGGGCTGTCCCTCTATTATGCTAAGTTGTCAGGTAAGGACGTTTTAATTGATCATATAGAAGACATCTGCCAAATCACAGAAATGGTACGAGCTGCTCAAAGCAGCGGCGTCATTTACGTAGGTGGTGGATTGCCAAAGAACTTCATACAGCAAACTACGACGGCAATAAGACTTTCAAGCAGCGCTAACATAGATTGTGGTCATGACTATGCCATACAATTTACTACCGACTCTCCGCAGTGGGGCGGCCTTTCGGGCTGCACTTTTGAAGAGGCAGTTTCATGGGGAAAGGTCAGAGAACGCGCACAAAAAGTGCAGGTTTTTGTTGACGCCACCATCGCGCTACCCATTGTGGTGCACGCTGTAGCTGAGAACTTAGGATTGAGTAAAGATGTATGAATCGAGGTAATTTCTGAAATTATTGTACCTCTTATAATTTTTTAAAGATTATAAGCCAATTTTAAGCAACATTTAAAAAAAAAATCTACACCGTCTAAGTGGGCGAATTTCCGACGCAACAAATATTTTATTTAGCTAGGGATCCTTTTTAAGCTTTCTTCATTTGATATTACTTAATTTACAAACATATTGAAATTACTAAATCTCTTGAGAATTTGTAGTTTTGTTAAAATAGTACAAATTGGTCGCTAAAGCCGAATATAATGAAGTTCTAGGCCGGTATTTTGTTTGGTTGAGCAAAAAAATGTTAATGGGCCTGACCGGATTTGAACCGGTGACCGCCCGGTTATGAGCCGGGCGCTCTGACCTGGCTAAGCTACAGGCCCGTAACGCCGCCAACAGGGCTCGAACCTGTGACATCGTGGTTAACAGCCACGCACTCTACCAACTGAGTTATGGCGGCTAGCGACTGGGCAACTTTGTAATATAAGCTTTTTTTACTTAAGCTTTAAGGTAGTAAGATCGATAGCTATTGGACGACTCAGGTCTGACGAATTTGGCAGTTCTGACGCGCATCATGCTTGAACTAACTCTGGATTATTTGGTCTGCTGTTTATAGTCGTTTTTTACCTCTTCCAGTTTAGCTAATGATCTATCAAGTACATCCTTGTAATCTTTTAAAAACTCTGAGACCTGGCTTGTAGTGACAGCTCCATAAGGTGACGGTTTTATAAGGCCATCGTGTTCAAGCACCCTTAGGGAGTAACGCACCTTGTATTTGGAATATCCTGTCATCTCTGACAACTTTGATATTCCTATTGGCTCACTTGTGACGACGGCGTTAAGCACCTCTAAATGCCTTTCAAGCATTTCAATTTCGTTTTCGAGTCTGTGCAGCATAGTCACCACGTTTATATAAATTGGAATTAATCATTCATGTGATATGAACGTTAAGATATTAAGCTCGAAAATTCAAGGTCGGGTAGATGCCCCACCTTCTAAGAGCTATACACATCGTGCACTTATTATGGCAAGTCTCTCTAAAAGCTCGAGAGTGTTTAAGCCGTTAATTTCAGATGATACTTGCGCAACATTTAGAGCTTGTGAGTCGATAGGGGCGTCTATTACTAAAGTGAGGGACGAATTCATTGTTGATGGTGTAGGAGGCAAACCTGAGGTACCAGAGAATGTTATAGACTGTGCGAACTCCGGCACGACGCTCCGCTTCATGGTCGCCGTCTGCTCCCTTATCGATGGGATAAGCATTCTCACAGGGGATTCGAGTTTGAGGAAGAGGCCAAACACGCCGCTCGTCGATGCATTGAATGAACTTGGCGCGCATGTTGAGTCATCAAAGGAAAATGGGGCCGCGCCAATTGTTGTAAAAGGAGTACTTAGAGGCGGACGTTCGAACATAATCAGTCCTATAAGCTCTCAGTTTATATCAGCACTTTTAATAGCGTGCCCACTTTGTCAAAATGATACTACACTTAACGTTCATGACATACGGTCACGGCCGTATGTTGAGGTGTCACTTGAACTTCTTAAAAACGCTAAAATAAATGTAATAACGGACTTCCAAGAATTCATGATTCCCGGCGCCCAAGAATATTCAGATATGGATTTTTATGTACCCGGAGACTTTTCATCCGCCGCATTCCATTTAGCTGCTGCCGCGATAACGAACTCGAAATTAAGTGTAAACAGTCTCACAAAGTCAAGGCAAGGTGATGAGAGGATTGTCGATATCTTGAAGGAGATGGGGGCAAGAGTCGCGTGGAAGGATGATGAAGTCACTGTGGATGGTGCGGAACTCAAAGGTGTAAAAATCGATGCCAGCGACATTCCAGATCTTGTACCCATTCTTGCTGTACTAGGTGCCTTTGCAAAAGGGAAAACCGAAATTTGTAACGTAGCCCATCTGCGTTACAAGGAGACTGATAGGCTGCTGGCAATGACAACAGAACTGAGTAAGATGGGCGTAGATATCAAGGGAACTGGCGAGTCCCTTATTATAAAAGGGACGAAACCTGTGGGGACAAGACTCCACGGGTACGGAGATCATAGAATTGTTATGGCGCTGTCTGTAGCTGGACTTGCATCAGAAGGCGAAACCCAGATTGATACCGCAGAGTCAACTCAAGTCTCTTACCCTGATTTCTTCGATGATCTATTCGCTCTCGGGGCAAACATTGAACCTGTTCCTAATGAATAAATGAGAATGAATCCACGTCTATGTTGATGTTGGGCAAACATGAATACCTACGGAAAAATGTTTAGGGTAACTACCTGGGGTGAGAGTCATGGGCTAGCAATAGGAGCAATCGTAGATGGTTGCCCATCAGGGCTCACAATTACCCCCGAGTATGTTCAAAAAGAGCTTGACATGCGGCGTCCAGGTCAAAGTGAGGTAACTACCTCGCGCACTGAAAGAGACACTGTAAAGATTTTATCGGGTGTTTTTGAAGGAAAAACGCTTGGGACTCCTATTTCAATGCTCGTACGAAATGAAGATACTGACTCACGCTTCTACGAGCAAATAAGATATGTTCCAAGACCTGGGCACGCGGATTATACCTATTTTGTAAAATACGGACATAGGGATCATAGGGGGGGTGGAAGAGCGTCTGCACGGGAGACTGTGGGGAGGGTTGCTGCTGGAGCAATAGCAAAGAGGCTGCTCGAATACTTTGGAGTACGAGTGTTCGGGCATGTTGTGGAAATTCACGGAATTAAATCGAAATTTTTTTTTGAAACACCGGAGGATCTACTGGCGGCCGAAATGAGCGTTGTGAGATGCTGTGATCAGGATGCATCGGCTCAGATGGAAGAGTGCATAAAGCGTGCAAAAATGATTGGCGAAAGTGTTGGTGGCGTTGCAGAAATCGTTGCATTTAATGTGCCTGCGGGAGTGGGAGAGCCGGTATTTGATAAGCTTGACGCTGAACTTGCAAAAGCTCTGATGAGTATAGGAGCAGTAAAAGGTGTAGAAATAGGTGTTGGATTTAAGTCTGTAACGCTCACCGGGAGTCAGATGAATGACGCGTTTGCAGTAAACGCCGGGAATATTGAGACGATATCAAATAGGGCAGGAGGCATCCTTGGTGGCATATCAACAGGCAACCCGATAGTCTGCCGGGTGGCAGTAAAACCAACGTCTTCTATCGCTAAGCCTCAAAAATCAGTACACTTGAAGACAAAAGAGGAGGTTGAACTGACTGTTACGGGGCGGCACGATCCATGCATTCTGCCAAGGGTAGTCCCGGTAGCTGAATCTATGGTAGCTATCGTGCTTTCAGATTTTATGATAAGAGGGGGATTTATAGATCCGGTCAAGCTTGAATGAGTGTTTGAT
>CAYYMO010000074.1:0-5433 GCA_964472955.1 uncultured Methanomicrobia archaeon
GTAGCGCTACAAAGATCTATACATGATATGCTGAATGAGTTACGACGTTGTGCTCTAGCTGACGAACTAAAGAAAGAAATTGAAGCGAAACTCGATGACGCCTATTGGATGCTAGTCGATTATACCAATGCACGCCTAAACGAAGGAATACGAATGTCCTCTAATTAGTAGCTATAACCATTTTTAGCTTTTCAACCGACCGACTTGCCAAATTCATTGCTTCGCAAGCTTTTTGTAAGAATTAATTTTCGTACATTTTGGCTGGATATCGCCCCCTGATTTTAGCTTGAAATCTCTCGCGTCCCCATACTGCATTTAGGGAAGTAGTAGGATCACTTAATCGAGTGGGCCACAGCGCCCTTTGTGCACCTTGAAGCAGTTATAAGACCCAGCCAACATGCATGTAGATCGGCCAGTGATAGGGTACCCACCGAACGCGGCAATTTATCAACAATTCGCTCAACCAATCCAACACCCACGATCTGTCTCTTGATCTTCCACCACTGGCAATCCTATCTGCTCGGCGCGCTCCAGCACCCTTGCAGTCCAGAGGCCAAACGCCGGGTCTAACTCAACATTATAGCCCTCTTCATAGCCACGCAATGATCCGTCCTCGTACCATGCGACATAGTCAAATAAATCCAGAACTGGTATTACGCGTTCGCGAACCCAGCTCTGATAGTCCTTGCCCGTCTCCTCCGCCCACTCGCCGAACGTGACCCCATATAAGCTCCAGTGTGACACATCGGCGTTCGTGAACGCCATAAACGCTTCTCCGCCTTTGATGCGTATATACTTCACTTCATTCCTCCCCGGTTCCAGAACCTCTATCTTGACTTTTTGGGTTCAGGCCCTACAACAACTGCAAGGCTGGGCTCTCCGTGACGTTAAGAACCCGCAAGAGCAATTGTGAGGGCCTCCTCTTCTCATCACAAGCATGGGGTACGTCAATAATGGTATCGAAATTATTTTATTGCTGCTACACTTCATAAATATCAGATTCATCTGGTAAGTGCTTTTTGACCTTTTTCTTCTCATCTTGAAGCTTCTCTTTCCATTCCTCCGGAGTTAGTGTTTCTTTCGGTAAGGGATTTTCAAGCTTCTCACGTTTTTTCCTCATTTTTTCGTGCCATTCCTCTGGAGTTAACAGTTCTCCTTGCCGTTTTTCACTCATAATTTATAACGAACTCCTTTTTTAGTGCTATCACTAAGTAGGTACAGTTCTGTGACAAAATATAAGTTAAGCCCTAACCCAAGGGGGGATTTTTCATTTTCTCCTGAGGTGCGTGACCCATAAAGGACGTTCTACCTCCTTCAACTAAAAAACACCGTTAGTACCCTTACCCACAGCATCGTGCCCAGCACGAGGAACAGGATGAGGGTCACTACACCGTTATTTTCCGCGAGTCAGGCTTTTCACCCCTCTAGTTGACTATATTTGATATCGGAAGGAGGGGGAGATCCTCCTTGTGACTGGCTAAATACCATTACCATTTTTACTGAGACTAAAAGATATAAACAAAGCCAGCTTGTAATTTCCGTAGAAGGATGACGGATCACGTCCCACCGATCAATGAGTTGTCCTTATCTGCAAACACCTAAAGTAGCTCGAGACAAACGTTTTAACAATGACTCCACTTAAACGAACTGACGCCACACCGTATGAGTGCGATGACGCCACTCAAGCGCTCTTGAACGTCTTCCCTGACGAAGCGGCACTCATGGGACAAGATGGCACCATCCTCGCAATCAACGATGCCGCTGCACACAGGAGTGAGAAACGTCCCGAAGAAGTGATTGGGACCACCCTCTTCGACCTCTACCCTCACGATCTTGCAGAAGAGAGGAAGGCACGCATCGATGAGGTCATACGTTCCGGCATGCCCATCCACTTCCAGGAAGAGCGAGATGAAACTCGTATGGAGCATTCACTGTACCCGGTGTTTGATAGCAAGGGACAGGTACTCCAAGTTGCTATTTTCTCCTGTGACATCACTGCCACCTACCGAGCACGAACCGACCGTGATCGACTGCAAAACCGCCTAGATGCACAGAAGAAGAAGATGGATGCTCTCATTAACGCATTGCCTGATCACGTGTGGATCTATGATGAGAACATGCGATTTATCTACGCAAGTCGGTCGGGGGCCAAGATGCTCGGACTGACGGCGGGACTCATGGGCGGGAGGACATGGCGCGAGCTGGGTCTGCCACCGGATGCTATGGAGCCGTTCGAGGCAGATGTGCATTATGTTTTCGGTACCGGGCAGACCGTGAGGAGAGAGACGGCGTTTCCGACGATCGAGGGGGAACGCATCTACGAGTACAGGCTCGTCCCCATCTATAACAAGATGGGTAAAACAGAACAAGTGCTCTCCGTGGCCCGTGATATCACTGAGCGTAAGCGAGCAGAAGAGAGAGCTGAAAGCCTAGCGAAGTTCCCTGAAGAAAACCCCCACCCGGTGATGCGATTGAATTCGGACGGGAGGGTTCTCCACGCAAACGAGGCTGGCCAGGAATTGCTGAGTGACTGGAATGGTACCAAGGAAAAAGGGAACGTCGCCCCGAAGCTCTTGCGTGACGTAACGAGTGAAGCACTGTTGAGTCACGCGGACAAAATAATCGAGGTTAAGGTAAATTCACGCATCTTCGAGTTTTTTGCTACACCTATCATCGATGCTGGGTATGTCAACGTCTATGGACAAGATATCACTAAACGGAGGCTGGCAGAAGCGGCGCTCCAGAAGACGCACGATGAGCTGGAACTTAAAGTTGAGGAGCGCACCCTTGAACTTCAGAATGAAGTTGAAGAGCGAAAAGTCATCGAGGAGGAGTTACGGGCTACTACTGAGGAGCTCCAAGCCAAAATCGAAGATTACAAAGATGCTGTAAAGTCGATACAAGAGCATGTTAGAAGAATGGAAACCATAAACCGCATCATCCACGCTGCAAACGAGGCCGAAGATCTCCCCTCACTGCTCGATACGATCCTCAAAGTTGTCGTATCCTCATATAACTTTGACACAGGTGTTATCCGTTTACTCAATGAAGCTGACGGAGTTATTGAATTACAATGCTCCTATGGAATTTCACCTGAAATCGTCAAATGGACTAGACGAACGTCAATTGATGAGCCTCTGTACGACCAGGTTTATAGGAAAGGACAGCCGTACTTTGCTGATGAAGGGGCGAAGTACGTGCTCGATATATCCGAACGAACAGGAACGTCATCTGTAGCAGCTATCCCGCTTCTCTCAAAAGAGAGAGTGATAGGGAACATTGGCGTAGGCAGATTCGATCGCTATACCTTTACTGAGGAAGAGAAATCGCTTCTTCTTTCCATTGGGAGGGAAACCGGAACGGCCATTACAAAAATGCAGGCTGAAGAATCAGTGAAGGAGCACGCTCGTGGACAGGAGATCCTCAACCGCATCATCAAAGCGGGCAATGAGGCGGATGATCTGCAGATGATGCTCTCCTCCATGCTTGACACCGCTATTGAACTTATGGGATTCGATGCAGGCGCCATCTACTTAGTAAATGAGGCAGAACATGTCATCGAACTCCAGTATCAGCAAGGATATCCCCCAGAGTCTGTTGAGGGGATATATCGCGTACCGCTCACGCTACCGAACCCTGCACGTGTCTACCAAGGAGAGTCCCTCTTTATGGAGGAATATCTCGCCGAAGCCGCTGAGGGGTACAACCCTGGAGATTTTGTAGCGGCGGCAGGGGTTCCGCTCATAGCAAAAGGTGAGGTCATCGGAAATTTTAGTCTCTTTAGCCGGCGGCCTCATCGCTTTACCAAAGAAGAGCGGGAGCGCTTGATAACGCTTGGTCGAGAAGCAGGGACCGTCATAGCGAGAATGCAGGCGGAAGCGGCACTCAAGAAAGCGCACGACGAGCTGGAAAAAAAGGTTGAAGAGCGCACCCTTGAACTACAAGAGGAGATCGAGGAGCACAAGATCACAGAGGAAGAACTCCAACGCTCTAACAAGGAACTCGAGCAGTTCGCCTATATTGCCTCCCATGACCTGCAAGAGCCACTCCGGACAGTGACAAGCTCCCTGGGACTGCTCGAGAGGCAGTATAAGGGACACATCGACGAAGAGGCAGACCAGTTCATAGCCTATGCAGTGGAGAGCACAAGGCACATGCAGCAGCTCATCAAAGATCTCCTCGCCTATTCACGGGTGACGACGCGCGGGCAAGCGTTCAAACTGGTGCATCTCAAGGACGTCCTCTCCAACGTCCTTGAGAGCCTGAAGGCCTCCATCGAAGAGAGTGGGGCAACTATTACGCTTCCCGACCGCATGCCATTGGTGCGGGGAGATACGACGCAGCTCACCCAGCTCTTCCAGAACCTCATCGGGAATGCAATTAAGTTCAGAGGCGATGATCTCCCTCACGTGCTGGTCGGGATCGAGCATGATCCCCCACGGAATGAGTGGGTTGTCTCCATTAAAGACAACGGCATTGGCATGGACATGCAGTATGCCGATAAAATCTTCACGATCTTCCAGCGGTTGCACACGACAGAGCAGTATTCAGGTACGGGGGTTGGCCTCGCGATCTGTAAGAGAATCGTGGAGCGACACGGCGGAAGGATCTGGGTGGAGTCTGAACTGGGGAAGGGGTCGACGTTTTACTTCACGTTGCCTATCCCCCACACGACGGAAACGTAAAAGGTCTCGTTACACAAGCATGAAAAAGAGCACAACCTGTCCCCACGTTCGATAATAAAAAAACAGCAGGTAACAAAAGTGATAACCGAATATCTCAAAGCACTGAGGGAACTTGTCGAACATGGAGCCGGAACAGTGCATATTAGTGGAACCTGTCCGCATGACTACATCACAGAGGCGTATGAAGCAAAAGAGAGCGGACACGTGCGGGGTAAAACTGTCATTGAAATAATGTAAACTCCTGATCCGACATGCCTGATCCATTCATTCACGTTACGGTAGCGGTTTTAGCCGTCTGGCTCTTTTATGACAAGAAGTACCGGCATTACGCCCTCTTCCTATTTCCTCTAGCTGTGCTTCCCGATGTGGATCACTTCATACTAAACGAGCACCGCATCCTGTTGCACAATCTGTTCATAATCCTACCGGTTGTGGGCATCGCGCTCTACGCGCGCTTTAAGTCAAAAAACGTCGTTCTTTACAATATAGCGCTTATTGCCAGCTTCTTCCTGCTGTCGCACGTCGTGCTCGATTTCTTCACCGACGCCGGAGTGCCGCTTTTCTATCCGCTCGTGACGACGAAGTACGCCTTCACCGAGCAGATCCTCTTCGCTCAAGGCTCCTTCATGCTCGTTCCCGAGCGACCGGCTCCGTTCATGCAGAGCGAAGCGCTGGGCATCGCGCTTACGCTTCTAATGTTGCCGATCAGCCTTTTCGTCAAGAGACATGGAGCTTCGGTGATGCTACC
>CAYYMO010000075.1:0-7887 GCA_964472955.1 uncultured Methanomicrobia archaeon
AATTGAAATCTAAGTATAAATAGCATTATAAACGAGAAAATTAAATACCCAAGTACGGTGATGATCGGAAACATGTCCCAAATCAAGAGACTTGTCTTAGATGTCTTAAAGCCTCACGAACCAACTATTATTCAACTGGCAAATGATCTTGGTGACGTAGACAATGTTGATGGTGTAAATTTAAGCTTATACGAAGTCGACCAACAGACAGAAAATGTTAAAATAACTATCGAGGGCTCAGACATCAGTTATAATTCGGTCGAACGCGTAATTGAGAACCTTGGGGGAGTTGTACACAGCGTAGATGAAATAGCAGCCGGAAAGAAAATTGTAGAAGAAGAAGAAACGCTTCATGACAGATGAGCACGGACTGCATATTTTATTTGAACAAACGCTCGTGATCAATGCAGCTTTTCAACTAAGAGCAAAACGTTTTTTTTAATCTTATGAATTTCAATATAGAAGAAGGAAGATATGTAATCCTTGGATCTGTTGATGGATTACTTGCTACGCTTGGCATCATTATTGGGGTTTCCATAGGAAATGTCGGAAATTCTATTGTGGTTGGCGCCGCATTAGGTGGTGCGATTGCATTAGCTATGACAAATAGCCTAGGTGCATACCTTGCCGAGAGCGCTGTGGAGTATGGAAAGCTCACGGTCACTGAAAAGTCACTGTTGAGGAAACTGGAAAACACTTACGTCGAGTCCTTAACGAGGAAGAAGATCATGCGGGATTCGGCCGCACATGGAGTATCGAGTTTCATTGGAAGTTTGGTTCCACTATCGCCTTATCTCCTTTCAACTGGCTCACCAGTTATTTCAATTGGTTTAAGTCTTATAGCTCTCGCACTGTTGGGGTTCTACTCAGGCTTCATATCGAAACGAAGTTATATCATATCAATAATCAAAATGGTTGGACTGGGAATGATAATAGTAATTATGGTCAATATTCTAAAGTTAGGCCGTTGATTGAAGATATAAACGACGCCTTTCGAGTAACGAGATACTATTGAACAATGCCGACGTACAGGCTAATCGTACATTGTTATGAATACGTTGCCACTCAAAGAAACTACTCAATTGACAGTACGTGGCGATCATAATAATATTTCACTTTGATAATTGAATAGTACGATGTACCTCTTCTACTTTTTGGAAAGTACATTGAGACATGCTTCCTTAAATCTACAAATTGGTGGCGATGTTGAAAAACGAAATTGCGACTTATATGAAGATGCTTTACGAAAAAGGCTTTACGTCATCGTTAAGCGGAAATGTGAGCATTAGAGATGATGACATCGTGTACATATCCCCATCGAAAGTTCCGAAGTACAGGATAAAAGAGAGCCAAGTATCAGTTTTAACGTTTGAAGGACAACTTATTGAAGGTGCAAGACCGTCAAGGGAACTGCAAACACACTTTATGATCTATAGAACGACAGATGCAAAAGCTATAATTCACGTCCACCCACATTATGCAACGATCCTAGCATGCCTTAAGCGCGATATCAGTCCTATAGAGGTTGAATGTAGGCAGCTTTTGAACTATGTGCCTGTTATCTCGTATGCCGAGCCAGGCAGTACAGAATTAGGTATGCTTATATCTGAGGGATTAAAAGATCACAAAGGTGTGCTTATGGAAAATCATGGGTCGCTCACTATAGGAGCAGATCTCGAGGAGGCATTTATCCTCACGGAAGCCCTCGAACGAGCGGCGCGGTTACAATTCGAAATAAGCCTCGTTAATTCCCTATGATCTGGATTATCACTGTTCGATTTCTTTGCTTCACATCAAGCTCAACAAAGACAATCTGTTGCCACGTTCCAAGCATTAATGCCCCCCTTGCAAACGGGACAGTTACGCTCGGTCCTAGTAATGATGCACGAATATGTGAATGTCCATTGCCATCCCGCCATCTGTAATCGTGGTCATAATGGATATCTCGTGGAGCGATCCTCTCAAATGCCCTTTTGAGGTCAACCACGAGTCCAGATTCATATTCGACAGTAGTGACAGATGCTGTAGATCCAGGAACAAACACCGTGACGATACCATTATTCAATCCACTTTCGCTTAACGCTTGACGGACTTTATCCGTGATATCGACAACATCAACGCCGGGATTTGTGTTCAGTTGGATACTCTTTGTTTTGACGTCCATAGTTTCCACCAAGGTAGTTTCATTATTAAAAAACTCAACGAGCAAAGAAGACTACATATATAACTAACGGTATATTATCCCGAAGTTACTTCGTAGTTTGCAATCTTGACCCCAGCGATGCTTATAACTATGAGGAATGCTAGTATTACAAGTACATAGCCCAGTGATCCAATGCCTGCCAGACTTACGGCGAGCAATAAAACCGTAAAAACGGCTACTGCTGCTATCAAGGTTATTATTTCGAGCAACATTCTACGCATGTGCGTTTACAGTACTTACAGGGTAATATGCTTTACTATGTAATTAGAAAACTAGAATAACACATTGACAGGAGCGTGATAGTCAAGATGAGATTATTACCGAGAAAAATATTTTTTACAAATGGCGCCGGAAGGCACAAAGAAAATCTCGAGAGTTTCGAGATGGCTCTGCGAGACGCAGGAATTGAAAAATTTAATTTAGTTATGGTAAGTTCAATATTGCCTCCAAACTGCCAAATAATTGATAAAAGTATGGGGTTAAATGAATTAAATCCAGGAGAAGTAGTATTTTGCGTTATGTCAAGAAATTCATCAAATGAACCAAACAGAAGAATTTCTGCTTCCCTTGGATGTGCCGTACCTAACGGCGCGGAAGAATTTGGCTATATTTCAGAGCACCACGCTTTTGGTGAAACAAGTGATGTGGCCGGCAAATACGCTGAGAAATTAGCTTCAAGTATGTATAACACGTGGACTGAATCAGAACCTAAAAAAACCTTCAACATTTCAAAATCAGCAGTAGTGACTGACGATGGTTTATGGACTACGGTAATTTCCGTTGCTGTGATGTTACTTTAAGTTAATACTATATGCATTAACAGGAGCAGTTTATGGAGTTCGAATGTCCCCGCTGTAGCGAGTGCATTAATGATGAAGAGCTCATCGAGGGTAAATGTCCGATCTGTGGTTGGTATAACGACATTAAACCAAAGAAAGTGCTTAAACTTAGCTATGATGCGCTAACCTTATTTTATGAATTTGTGAGTAGCGTTCAGGAATCCGTGCACCGTCCTGTAGATGACTACCTCCACTTCGGCAGCGAAAGCGCTAGTACCTTGACAGTAAACGACTTTGGTAACCAAGAGATGCAGTGTAATTTTAAACTAATTCCAAACTTAATGGATGCCATAAAACCCAAAAAATGCGCTTCTTGCGGGAAGCTTCATATGAAAATGGGTGCTAAAGTATTAAAAGTGTTAGTTACTAACGACGTTGGAAACCATCGAATAGTTTACTTCTGTGAAAGGTGTTTTGATTAAACGACACTTTCGTTGGTTTGGCGCGACACTAGTTCGGCTAAATAACCACAAACAGGCAGATATCAAGTGACCGACCATTATCAACGTTTTTGATAAAGTGCTGATAACAAAATAAATTCTAGTCTACTGTTCCATTAAAACGTCATATTTTAATTCTTTCCGTGTTATAGCTATCTATAATGGTGAATAACTTATCAGTACAATTAAATGAAATAAGGGTGAAAAAGCTCAATAATATTGATGGAGCACGTGGTTCTGTCGCCTATTGGATGAGCCGAGATCAACGGATAAACGATAACTGGGCGCTTCTTTATGCACAGCAAATTGCTACGAAGCAAGCAGTACCGCTCGTAGTTGTATTCTGTCTGGCACCACAATTTCTCAGTGCGACTATTAGACAGTACAGCTTTATGATCGAGGGATTGCAAGAGGTTGGGTTGGACCTGCTTAGAAAAGGTATTCCTTTCTACCTGCTAACAGGTTCACCCGAAGAAGAAGTTATAAAATTTATTGCGCAATATAAGATCTGCACCTTGGTCACAGACTTTTCACCGCTTCGCATAAATAATGAGTGGAAGCGCAGGGTCGTAACAAAAATTAGAATACCACTTTATGAAGTTGATGCACACAACATTATTCCGTGCTGGTTAATGTCACCGAAACAGGAGTATGCCGCGTATACGATTCGACCAAAAATTCATAAACTTCTCACAAGCTTTTTAGTTGAATTTCCGCAGCTAAACGAACAAGAGACCGAATGGAACGTGGATACTTCGTTAGCAGACTGGAAAAAAGCTGAAAAGACGTTGCAGGTCGACCTCTCAGTACATGAAGTCAAACGGATAACACCAGGTGAAAAAGCGGCTCGAGAGACACTGGAGAAATTTATTGCTCATAAGTTAGAAACGTACGAAAAAACGCGAAATGACCCTACTATCGATGGGCAATCAAACCTATCGCCGTATCTCCATTTCGGACAGATTTCACCCCAACGAGTAGCCCTCGCAGTTGACCAAGTAGAGGGGCAGAATGAACCCAAAGCAGCTTATTTAGAAGAACTCATTGTTAGACGAGAGCTTGCTGAGAACTTTTGTTTTTACAACTCGTACTATGACTCCTTCAAAGGATTCCCTAATTGGGCTAAACAAACCCTTAATGAACATAGAGAAGATAAAAGGGATTATGTTTATGCACTGAGGCCGCTTGAAAGTGCCGAAACGCACGACGAGTGGTGGAACGCTGCGCAGCGACAGATGGTACAAACGGGAAAGATGCATGGGTATATGAGGATGTACTGGGCAAAAAAAATTTTGGAATGGACAAAAAGGCCTGAAGACGCAATGAAAATCGCTATCTATCTCAATGACAAGTATGAGCTTGACGGGAGAGATCCAAACGGGTACGCAGGTATTGCATGGGCTATCGGTGGAGTCCATGATCGGGCTTGGTTTGACAGATCAATTTATGGAAAAGTTCGTTTTATGAGTTCTAATCGGTTAGGCTCAAAATTTAACCTTCAAGACTATATATCTGCCAACTAGATCTTTTTATAGATAAGTGATATTAGTTTAAAGAGCGAAGATCAAAACCCTTATTCTTGAAATAATTAATTTGTTAAAGCAACAGGAGGCATCATGTTAACGCCAGAGAGAATCTTAGCATTTCAAGAACGTGTTTATTACTACTACAATGAGCACGGTCGCACACTACCTTGGCGAAAGACGACCAACCCGTATCACATTCTTGTGTCGGAAATTATGCTTCAACAAACGCAAGTGGAACGAGTCATTGAGAAATATGAACAATTTATAAGGAAATTTCCTGACTTTGCACAGCTTGCCGAGGCGCCACTTCATCAAGTGCTTGAGGTCTGGCGTGGCTTGGGCTATAACCGGCGTGCAGTGGCACTTAAAAAAATTGCACGAATAATCATGGACACTTTTGATGGAACGATGCCTACAGACTGGAAGATATTAATGACGCTACCAGGAATTGGGAGGGCAACTGCAGCTGCGATTTGCGCATTTGCATTCAACAAACCTGTTGTTTTTATAGAAACGAACGTGCGGACTGTGTTCATTCACGTCTTTTTTCAGGATACGGGTGATGTGAAAGATTCCGATATATCTCCGTTAGTAGAAGAAACACTTGATAGATCCAATCCTCGCGAGTGGTATTATGCCCTTATGGATTATGGTGTAATGCTTAAAAAGAGCTATAAAAACCCAAGCAGAAAAAGTGCGCACCACAAAAAGCAGACTCTTTTTGAGGGCTCTAATAGACAGCTTCGTGGGATAATCCTTAAAACGCTCATTGAAAATCCAACTGTTTCTGAATCAGACTTAGTAATAAAGCTCAATGGAGATCCTCAAAATATACAAAAAAATCTTGTGCAGCTTGAAAAAGAGGGTTTTTTTAAACGGAGAGGAAATAAGTTCATTATTAACTCAGTATGATCAACTTTAGTGTCTATGTTTTGCAAAGATGGCAATTTTGAACAAAGTCTCTGTTGTAACCTAATCAATTAGAGATTCTAACTAATTGACGTTTGTCTCATAATTATCTTTAGACAAATCACAAAATTAATACCCCTCTCAGGGCATAGCAACCCCCTTATTATACCGTAGTCGTGTATACTGTATAATTTGGTACGGAACAAATCGAGTGTCATAAATTACGTAATCCCTTATTGGTACTAAATATATACAAACTCACCATTGCTGAAATAACAGCCCCGAGAGCAATTGACGCAGCTACACCCACAACGTTGGCCAAGGCCCCAAAGGGAAATCCTCCCATTGGACGTATTCCCATTATGATGAGTGTGTTAAGACTCATCACCAACCCTAGCATATGTCGTGGGGAGTTTAGTTGGAGAAGCGTGATGGTAAGAGCCCCCAAAATGGTTTGAGTTCCAGCCACAACGAGCAATAGGGTAAACGATAGCCAAAAGACGCGTGAAAAAGAGAATATGACTACGGAAAACTAAAAAAGTAATGAGGATGTCAGAAGAAGGGCTCCTTTCCGCTCATAGTCACCCAGCGTTGCAAGTCCTAATGACCCTATGATCATGCCGAGACCTAAGGCAGTATAAAGTAAGCCCAGACCAGCAGGGTTAGTGTCAAGGACGACGACGGCAAAAAGTGAAAGAAGGACAGTGTACGTTGCTCCAAAAAAGAGCAGCGAACCGTAGTTGATGAGGAGGGGCAAGAGGGGGCTCTTTCCTCGAATGTATACCAATCCCTCACGAATGCCTCGTAAAACAGTATGCGTGCTTGAACTGACGTGTTTGGGGACCTTCATCAGTAAAAGTGCTATCAGCACTGCTATAAAGCTCACTCCATTAAGGAAGAAATTGCCTGCAAAACCGATCAACACAACCAGCACGCCTCCCAATGCAGGACCAATTATCGCTGCGCCATTAAAGGCCACTGAATTCAGTGAGATCGCGTTTGAGAGATCCTCACGGGGAACTAAAAAAGGAATGAGGGCAAATCGAGTGGGCTGATCAAAACTCAGCGTCACGCCGTTCAACGCGGAAATTACAATGATTTGCCAGAATTGGATGACACCTGTGAAGGTAAGTATTCCAAGAGTGAAGGCGAGAACGATTTGTACGCTTTGGGTAAAGAGGATGAGCTTGCGTTTGTCTACCCTGTCTGCGATGCCGCCTCCCAACAGCGCAAAAATAAAGAAAGGAAATGCCTGAGAGAAGGATACAACACCAAGAGCGACACCAGAGTTGTGCGTGAGGGCCAGGACAAGCAGTGATTGGGCGATAATTTGGATCCACGTCCCGATGTTAGAGAGGATGAGCCCGATCATAAGAGGGCAAAATTTCTATACTCTAACGCTTTAAATGTCGGAATCGTTGGTAAGCTCGTCTTTCTGTGGGAGGGATACACTGGGTTCTCATCACTGGCATTAAATAATTGACGGCTCTCCGAGTCTTTCAATGAAGTAACTCCTCTGTTTAGCTTTCAATAAACTATAAAAACATCGTTATTTGCATAGGAGCATTTGATTATCCTTATTATTAAAACAATGCGTACTGTGGAGCACAATCAGTGTTAAATTTGTTTCACCGAGCACATGAGCAGGCAAGTACGATACAACTTACGAACTATTTGGAATACATTGATATTGGCAGCATTTATAGGTACAACAAATGAGTGAGTTTGAGAGAGAGTTAGTCAAATCTTTTAATGTTTTCTTTAGCGAACACGGCATCAATGGCATCGCGTATCGGATCAAACAGCACCGGTTTTCCGCTCAAATCCTTGATGTGCTTGTCGACTCACTTGACCCAAAGTATTATCTCGGAGTCGAGTGCAAGAGCATCTCTACGGACAAGGGCGCTTGTGCGCTCTATTTTACTCAGCATTTTTCTGTTGACAAGGGGGGTGTTCATCAAATCACCAAG
>CAYYMO010000076.1:0-4490 GCA_964472955.1 uncultured Methanomicrobia archaeon
GGATAACAGCTCACATCCCCGCCGCCGCTGATGGTTACGCGCTCTGGATCGTTCGAACTCATTTTTAATATGGTATGAATTTCTCGAGCAACCGTTTCAAGAGATTTAAATCCAACGTACCTCTCAGCAATAGCTCTCCCACAATAATCGCACCCTTTAGTCAGTGGCGAGCAATGGCTGCACCCAAATGGCTGGAAATCTTGTACTTTTCGAAAATAACAGTACGAGCAGAATCCTCGGCAATCGAGGCCAGGTCTTCCACCTACATCCGCAAGCAACTCCATCATATCACGATTAAAACAGTCAATCAGTTGGTCACTTCATAAGTATTGGTCTACAGAAACATAAACGTTTGTAAAATAAATAAAAAATAATAAATAAAAAAATAAAAAAAGGGAACCGATCTTAGAACGGGTTAGGAAGGCCCAAGTCAGCCCTTTCCTGCCGTGTCTTTACAGATCTATCCCACTTATTCTGCGCGAGCTTTGTGAGCAACTCCATGCCAGCTGGTCCCGAGTCAATAGGTTTAGTCTCAAATAAGCCAGCATCAACTGCACTCTGGAACACGTCCTTCCCAGCCTTTGTTCTCGGCATAACAGTTGACCAACCTACGGGTGAACCTATCGATCCAGTTGATATATCTGCTGTCCTCGCTGTGAGATCAGGACACACGTAGCAACCGGGCTGCACATAGTTGTGCGTAAGCTTTACTGGCACTCCTATCTCGTCGCCTGCCTTGGTTGTTACAATCATCTTGCCCTTGGTCACGTCCATTTTCTCAACGAGTTCGAGGTTGACCTTATGCAGTTCCTCTATGATCGCTTTGATGCCCTCATAGTGGAAGTTCTCCGTGCAGAATATGCCAACAAGAAGGGCTAAAGTCTTCGGCAAGTGCCGCGCACCTATTGGATACAACTGCATTTTTCGAGCTGCATACGTAAGGCAGTGCATCCCTACAAAACCTATCTTGTCAAGATTGTACTCCCGTGCCGCAGTCTTCATCACATCGTTCATCGGACAGAGAACGTACTTAGTGCCTGCAGCAGCTACAATCTCCTCTGGTGTGGTGGCTACATACGGCTGGGGGTTCCAGGGTTCATCGGTTGGCATTGCCACGAGTGCTCCCTCGATGACGCCAGTTTCAAGCGCATGGATTAACAACGCGCTAACTATTCCTCCATCCTGCGCTTTCTTTTGCAATGCCTTATCGGTAGTTCTCACAGTCATTATGTCTGTATACTTTCCAAGAACCATCTACTCCACCCCCATCAATCTCTTCTCGATCATTTCAAAGGTCGGTTCAAAGCTCCTTGGACATTGAGCATAGCACGCACCGCATTTGATGCAGAGTTCTTGATTCACGTGAGGCCTTCCGTAATCCATTTCTATGGCTCTTGTCGGGCAAGCCATAGCGCACGAACCACAGCCTATGCAAAGACCCTGACCGACAATTTTCACCAGAAGGTCGCAACCACACGCGAAACCAGCGAGCGTAGCAAGTGGAGCGAGATAATCAACGTCTCCGCCTACGGCGGCAAGTACCGTGTTCGCGATGGCCTCAGGCCCAGTTGGACATCCAGGAAGTGCGAAATCAACTTTGATTAGGTTTGAGATTGGTGCGTATGACTCGTGCATCGGTTTTGCTGCTTGCCCTCCCACACTGAATCGTGTGACATTTCCTGTGGTAGCGCATCCTCCTAACGCAACGACGTATTTCGAAACTTGTCTAATCTTCTTTATTTGTTCTACCTCTTTCTTGTCCTGCAGGCAGATGGATCCATGAACTATAGCTATATCAATATCCTCATCCGGAACCTCTCGCACGTCGGCAATAGTAGTTTCGTATCGATAATCAATAGCGTTTAGTAAATCAAGCAAAATGTCATAGTTGTCCAGTAAAGATATGAGACAGCCAGAACATCCGCTGAACTGAGAGCTCAAAACCTTCGGTTTTGCAGCAGTCATTTCCTTCACCTCTTCTGTGACATCGGGGGGCGTGACGGTTATCTCTGGTACTGCTTCTGCCGGTTTCTCTTCGGCTGGCGGATTAGTCCGTTCCATCGTTAAAATCCCCTCGGCATCCTTTTTTTTCCCTGAAAAAAGCTTCATATGTACTCCTCTATTTCCTTTTGAATTAGTTCAATTGCATTTGGAAGTGATCTTTCAACTTCTTCTGTAAGTCCAAATTCGATTTGCTCACAACTCTTCGGTTGACACGCGATGATGGTGATATCGCTTCTTTCGCTCAACTCTTGAAGCGGCTTTGAAGTCGTCCAACATTGATGGTCGACGTAGTTGCCCGCATCGATTTCATCCACCGAAAGCTTTTTGAGATCTCCCGGCACTCCTCCGAAATCAATTGAGTCAACAAGTATGAGCTTGTTGCATTCTAGAATTCCAAACAAGAAGTACCCCCTGCCTACGTCTACAACTTTTGCGCGTTGGGATCCGTTCAACTTCTGCTTTAAGAGCGGAACTAATGCTGTCCCGAATCCGTTGTCACCATAAAGCGGGTTACCACAACAAGCGATAACAACTTCAGCGTCGCAAATCGAATCACTCACCTTAGATCATCTTCCTCTGCAAAACTTCTCCTTCTGGTCCTAGTACAATCATATGCGTCGCACACGAGTTGCAAGGATCGTAGGCTCTTACTATGACCTCTGCATGTTTGTAAGAATCTCCTTCAAGCGCCTTGCTAATCGTTGGATAGTTCCACGTTGTTGGGACAAGGCAGTTATAGTAGCGGATCCTTCCATCCTCAACTTTTGCCATGTGAACGTTTGAACCTCTAGCTGCTTCGTTGATTCCAATTCCTAACTTATTGGTACCAAGGTTTTCCGGCTTCACTTTAGTAACACCGCTCGTATTCAATTCGTCAAGAATATTTTCTGTGCGGTGCACAAGCGTCGTAAGTTCATGCGCTCTCGCAATGTTTATCGCCATGGCTCCTCTTTGGGTGAAGCCTTTGAACTTTACTGCTCGAGCTCTAGGCCCTACTTCTACAGGTTCACCACCGATGAGACAGATTGTGTTGTTTGCCTCTTGGCCGACTTCAAGTGAGCTGTAATAATTGTTTGGTAGCTCTTCGTTAAAGTTGTCTAGTGGAAATGCAGTCCTGTCTCCATGCGTCAAATGCGTTGCGAACACGTTGTAGTCGTGTATACCCATATCGGCAGGATAATCAGAGTCCTTGAACAGCCCCAACATGAAATCAGCGTGCACTTTTGCTAGCTCTTCGTACGTTCTGAGGTCAGCCATCAGCTTATTTTTAGCATTCTCAGTGATGCCCCTCGCCATACCACCTATGACTATATCAGGCGCGTGAATGCCCTCGCCGCCAGTCACATCGATGATATGTTGAGCAATTTTCCTCATGCCCTGACATCGTTTCATAGCGTCGGTGTAGACGTTCGCGTCAAATCCAACCCCGACTCCAAAGTCTGGGAAAATCAAGATGTTGTGAAGTGGATGGCTATGCATCTTGTTCGCTATTCCAGCAAGTTCCCTTAACAGCATACCGTCCTTCGGCGGTTCGACATTAAGAGAGTCCTCAATCGCTTCCACTGAAGCAATTGAATGGGTTATGGGGCAGATGCCGCATATCCTAGATGACGCAAGTGGTGCGAACTCCATCGGCTTTCCTATGAGAAACTTCTCAAAATTTCTCACGGGCGTTATGCTGAAGTAATTACCCTTCTCCACTATGCCATCATCGTTCGTCTCTAGAACTAACTTTGCGTGCCCTTCGACACGGGTCACAGGTTCCATCGAAACTATATTGGCCAAACTTTACCCTCCTGTTTGCTTTATTTCTGATTTAAGTTTTAAAATTTTATAGGTTTCTTACTATAAAAATTTGATTGAGGAAGAGTTCTAATTGAGTAAAAAAGGCTTTTCTTCTAATTTTAGTTGGGAAACCTTCGCATCGTATGTTCGCTTTGATGTCGAAACGGAATGAAATTATGAAACAATTATAGTCATAAACTTCTAAACTTGTAATACATCCAGTCGCTCGTTAAAAAGAATCGTCCAGTTGTAAACAAGTGTGTGAGCTATGGCCAGTATGATGAGTTGCGTTCCAGGAATTACCACTTTCAAAATTTTGTCTGCAAGTAAAATAGGAGCACTGAGACCCTTTCGCAAAATCCGTTCATCGAGGTTGAACAAATTAAGTGCGGGAATTTAACAAAAAAAGCAGAGAGTGAAAAACTGACTGAGTAACCGCGTTACAGAACTAGTAGCGTTCAATCCTTAATTTGGAACATTATTTTTCTTTCCTTTAGAAAGTCAAATATAATGTTTTTAATTTCTTCAAATGTATGCTCCTGGGCGTTAAACAATCCATAATTTTGTAATGCAATGCCGACCGCATCATCACTCGTGCCAGACACCTGAAGTACCACAGAATCACGGGTTCCACTCAAACCATGGTAAATGCCATCTATATCTCCATCCGTTATACCTATTACCGGAATGCCAAATCCTGA
>CAYYMO010000077.1:0-2561 GCA_964472955.1 uncultured Methanomicrobia archaeon
ATGTCAGTGTGTTCTTTGCACTAGAAACGTTCATAGAGAGAGGCGCAAACATATTTAAGAATCACTAAGTAAAATATGATGTGTACGAAGGTTATGTCAATGAATGGATATGAACTGTTTATGCGTAAGGAAGTGGCGTACTATAAGACTCTCATTTTTTACCTACGAATATGATCGCAACCTCATCGGAGGAGCTGGAATCTACGCTCTTGAGCTGACAAAGTGGCTTCCGGATTACTGTGATTTGTCTGTTTATAGTTGTGAAGTGTATGGCACACCCACTGATATCTTCAAGGCTGATTGGTTCGGGAAGGGGCACGGAAACGTTACGTATCTGCCGATTCCAAACTTTTTGAGAGGACACGGGGTGCTTTCATTCTTCTATTATGCCGCTTTTCAAAGGAGCCCTCACAGAGCAGACGTGCGCCTCGTCAATGACTTTTCTCTAGGCCTGAATTCGCGTCCTGGACAGCCTTCGGTACAGATCATCCATCACTTACCTTCGTCTGAGCAGTCACCTCACTCGCTGAGTGCGCAAAATGCATCAAAGAGGTTACTCGTAGCCATGGAACGGCGGGCGTTAGAGCGCGCCGAGGTCATTACGTGCGATAGTGAGGATACGAAGCGGAGAGTAATACGGGTGTATCCAGCTCAGTCAGGTAAGATCAGGGTCGTGCCAAACGGGGTTGATGTAGAACTCTTCCATCCACCAGTCGGCGAGCGCTGCGATAGCGAGAACCGCGAAAGCATAATTCTGTGCGTTGCACGAGGACTTGAGCCGAGAAAGGGCATTAAATACTTAATTGAGGCCATGCCAGCGGTAACAGAGGTGATAGAAGCGAAGCTTGTAATAGTGGGAGAAGCGTCTCAAAGCGTCAAAAGGCAGATCACAGAAGCTGCGCAGGCGCTGGGAGTGCTCAAGAATATCGACATTATTGATCCAGTCTCGCTTCATGATCTTATACGGCTTTATCAGCGTGCCGATGTAACAGTCGTCCCATCAATACTTGAAGGCTTCAGCAAACCCACGCTTGAGTCTATGGCATGCGGGACTCCAGTAATCGGAACAGCAGTTGGAGCGGTTCCAGAACTTCTGGGTGAAACCTCTGGGATATTGATCAAACCTGGAGACTCAAACGCAATTGCAGAGGCATTGACCGCACTTCTCCTGGACAAAGGACGCGTCCAGAAAATGGGGCAGTGCGCGAGGCGACGAGTGATGGAGCATTTTACGTGGAGGTCTGTTGTAAGGAGAATCTTCACCATCTGCGAGGAGGCATTAGCCTCCACATGAGGCGACACGTTCGTAGATCCTTTCTATCCGTTCTATATGCACGTCCATATCGTAGCTCCGCGAGGAGGCAAGGGCATTTTTACTGAGGGTTTCGAGGAGTGTTCCATCCTCAGATAGATTTCGTAGCGCGGAGGTGAGCCCGGCCACATCCCCTACTTCGAACAAGAGGCCATTGTATCCGTCTTGTATCAGTTCAGGAATAGCTCCAGATCTGCTGCCTATGACAGGGACTCCATGCTCATAACATTCTGGAATTATTAGCCCAAAAATCTCATAACATATAGATGGGACCACTGCCACGTCAACAGCGCCATAGAGGGTTCTGAGCTGTTCTTTGGGCAAAAAACCGTAAAATCTTATTCTTTTGTCATCGCCAGCCATAGATTTGAAGAGGGACATGTCGTCACCGTGGCCAACTATGTGTAGCCTCGCACTTTCAAGATCAAAGTGTTTAAATGAATCAATGAGCACATGAACGCCCTTATGAATTCCAAGCCTGCCTACGTAGAGAATATCAAACTTGTCGTTTTTTATTTTAGGCACTGGATACTTCTCAATACCGAGGGGGAGTTTTATCTTCTCCACGTCGTTGAATATCCCCTCTTTTGTAAGAAGGTCGAGGATGAAGTTAGACGGCGCCGTCACAATATCGGGTTTGATAGTCTGTGAGAACTTACGGTACAATACGCACAGCTTACGGGGGGTGCAACACGTTGCATTTGATGCTGTAAGAAGTGTCGTTCTCGGACAAAGGAGATCACAGTCGTGGACTGTGTGGACTGTAGGAATTCCAAGTTCCTTAGCAGCACTGAACACTGATGCTGATAACCCCTTGAAATTGTGGATGTGTACGACATCAGGCCGTTCTTCTGTTAAGACATGTTTGACCTGTTGATACGTATGCGGGTTCCATAGATCTATAGCATGCCAGAGCGGCTTTAAGAGTGTTGGTCTGTCTGCGTAGTGGTAGTTTGAGTAAACATTAAGCGGATAGAACCGGTGAATCGTAACCGTATCTTCTGTCTCTGTGTTGCCGCTAAACGATTTCAACCCATGAAATGGTTCGGTGGTTATGACAGAAACATCGTATCTTTTGCTGAGATACCGAGAGATCTGATAAACGTACATTTCTGCTCCGCCGTAAACGTATGGCGGGTAGAGGTTGGATATCATTGATACCTTCACAAAGCAGCTCCGACTTGTAGTATAGCTCAAACAATCTAATGCTCTTGCTTTCTCAACTTACTTTAAACAATTCTGAAACTTT
>CAYYMO010000078.1:0-2782 GCA_964472955.1 uncultured Methanomicrobia archaeon
GGAAAAGAGAAGCTGCAGACCAAAATCAGGAAGACCCAGCCGTAAACCAGAAGACCGTGCTTGCCGCAAGAAAAAAAACTAAAAGGAGAATCAGCAACTCGATTATGACCGTTATAAGCATTTTTGAATCGCTAGCGTTCGTTTGCTATACACTTTTAAAGTGCTTACCGTCTAAGTCTAGCGAGATGTTACACATTACCTCACGATGTAGCAGCGTCACACTTTGGCTTATCCTTGAATATTCTTTAGTGTGGCTGCCATCTCCTCACCGTGGTATTTCGCGACGATTTCAATCATCCCATCAGATACGACTAATTTTTGTTTACCGTCAAACGCCTGCGGTTTATCGCTGCAGAGTGTGTCGTTAAGCCATTCGAATATCACTGCCTGCGCGAGGCTAACCCCTCCCACCTGGCAATGAGTGCCGGCTCCTTCGAGCTTTGTGAAGACGTGGAAGGCCCTATCACAATCAAGCATGCTCACGAAGTTCATCGTGTCTGACATGAACTTGTGGCTAAAAAAGGCGATTTCCTCCTCGCCGAAGAGCATGAGCATCGGACACTTGATGCGTCCCTCTAAGCCTTTCAGGGTGTATAGTTCTGTCGCCCTGAAGAACTCATGCGGGTGCTCTATCCCCATTGTCCATTGCGCGTGGCCGATCAACCCTCGAACCACTGTGCCCTGACTGAACTTTGAAAATATCGAATCAACGGCTGCATCAGATGCATCTCTTAAAGGTGGTACCAACGATATAACGGCCTCCCTGATGTCCATTAACAGACCATTTGCGATAC
The DNA here is from genome assembly GCA_964472955.1 of uncultured Methanomicrobia archaeon. Classification (GTDB taxonomy): domain Archaea; phylum Halobacteriota; class Bog-38; order Methanoflorentales; family Methanoflorentaceae; genus DASPRZ01. The sequence continues at coordinate 795 of CAYYMO010000078.1, forward strand.
ATGCCTTAATGCGAGAATCAAAAGCTGCAGCGCGAGGTGCGAGATATCCGCTAAATGAATAGCCGATTAACGCAAGTTTATCGCCGTCCACATCTGGCCTAGATAGCGCGTAGTCAACCACGGCTTTGACAGGCTTTTCGTAATCTGGTCTATATACCAACCCTGGATTACGAGTTAACGCACTCCACTGACCCGGCCCTTCGAATATCAAGCAGTTCCATCCATACTCAGCTGCTGCCGCTCCTATCAAGTGATAAACCTCTTCCATGGTGGAGTCAAAGCCGCCTAACGCGATCAATGTAGGTCGCCTACCTCCACCTCCTGAAATGAAATATGCCGGTAATCGAGCGCTCTCGAAATCGATATCGAGGTACTCGATGGGCTGCGACATGAGCCTAGCCGCCTGATGGAAACACTTGACGCTTTTTTCCAGCAGGAGAGCGTGCCGCTCCTCTCGATAATATGAGTAGTATACTGCCATTCGATAGTAATTACTAGCTCGAAGGAACGCATCACGTGCAGCTACATCTAAACCTTTTACAGCATACGATACTCCCTCGTTTTCAGCTCGATGAGCTGTATGCTCCCATTCTTTGACCCAACTATCGAAGTCATTATCGTTTACTTTAGATATTGTCTCTAGGCATTCACCAAGTTCGGCTCCGCCCGTTCGTATGAAACTGATGCCTCTGAGAAACTCATAGTTAAATGCGCCAGTTCTTGTATCCTGTAGCTTAATCTTCATAGGAACACCTTACGTTTACGTGAGAACTCTTTGATGTTCAAATTCATTATCCAGTCAACCGAAATCGACCTGATGACGAGGTTTACTTTCTTGATTCAATCACGCATGTATGAATGAATATGCTACTAGTTTTTAAGCTAACTTAAAATAGATATATTTCTTAAGTCAGCCAAAACTCTATTGTTTATTGTTGGGCGCGTTTAACGGACGCCCCTCCATCACTGCGTATAGTCTCGGTTACTATGATGTACTAAAGAAGATAAACATTGTGTGGCTTGCTGAAAGGATAACCATTCTAATTTGTCGCCTCGCTTCCTGTCATCACGTGACACGAACGCACAACCCAATGTACCCTCTTAGGTATTACTTGCTGATGCTGAATTGTGTAGTGATAGTCATCTGAAAAAGCCACATTCCGACCAATAAAATACTAACAAAAGTTTTTTTATATTTTAATTAAAATTTTAATATAAATATTTATTTAAATAAATAATAAAAGATCTAAAACTATTCTTGCAGTCTTTTCTATTTCTGACTGCAACTATGTTAGCAACAGCTGTAGTTACCTGCCAATCTGGAGCTATTATAGTTTGAATGCTATGAAAAATAGTAAAGAACGTCGACCACGCATATAATTGCCGTGCATCAGCATTACACCGGAAAGACATCAGTTTCAAACAACGGCATTTTATTATTATCCGTGAAAGCGGTACAGACATTTTTTATTAGATAATTGTGTGCACTTTTTTGTCGTTACTCGCCGCCAGGAGGCAGCTCTTTAAGTTCTTTGTTCAAAGAGTAGCCCACGACCACCCGTATCCCCACAATGAATGCTAATCTAATAACTCGGTCTAATGTCGGCTCGAGAACGCCCTTTATTAAATCGCTAGCAATAAAGAATTCCAGAGCGAGGACTATCTTAAGGGTAAAATCCCGTCTAATAGCACTATAGTCGAGAGGATCTCTCCGCAAGCCCGTTGCGACGATACGAAGTATCGCCTGCACCCCTCCATAAAAGATAATGACTGCGCCAAACAGTGCAAAAAAGGTCGCAACTGCTGTTACTATGTTCTCGAACATCTCATCACTGATAAGGTTGCAGAACATGTTAAGATTTTCGATCGGCGAACCGTTGTAGGAACAGTTAGCCCCTACTGAAAAACACATTTTGTAATGTCATACGGGTCGATTCACGACACATTAGCGTCTTATACGACACGATAAAAAAAATAACAAAACTAGC
>CAYYMO010000079.1:0-14626 GCA_964472955.1 uncultured Methanomicrobia archaeon
TTTACTTCTTTTGGGGTATAACTAACCCCGAGAGGATTTAAAGGATCTACGAGCGTCAACATTTTCGCTCGCTTATCTATGGCCTCATTTACCATTTCGGGCGTCAATTTGTAATCATTATCCTCGGAGTAAATGGGTAAATCGAGGACTTTAGCTCCACTTAACTCCGCGAACCTATGGATAACATAATACCCCGGGTCGCTCGAAATCATAATATCGCCGGGTTTTAGGAGAGAGCGCGTGACCTGATAGAGTGACTCCGTGCCTCCTTCTGTTATATGAACTGTGAGGTTCGAATTTAAATTCAAATCCTGAAGTATGAGGGCTCGAAGCTCTTCCAAGCCGTAAGGAGGGGGGTATTTATGATAATCCTCATTCATTATTGACTGGATCATGGCGCTCTTAATCGCCTCATAAGTAGGGATGTGATTGGTGTTCTGACCTAACCACACCATCTTATCGTCATCGTAAATGTCTTGAAAAAATTTATTTTCCTTGTTTAAATCCTCCACTTAAACCACTTCTTTAATTAACGATTTTAGAGAGCAACTGACATACCAGCTCCCAGTCGTCAAAGAACCACAATCACGCTACTACTCACATAACCAGTTCAAAACTTAAAAAAGTTATGGTCACATTGTAGACCTACTTATACGCTGTAAATTCAATTGATGATGCCTTGGTAGTATACAGCAAGCACCTCATATTTGAGGACAGTACATCAAAATTCCAAAAAAAATTAGAATAGGCTCTCTCTCGAGTGCCTTCGTGAAATTCTGATCTCACTTAAAGGCTCAAACCTGTAGTCCTCTAGTAAGACATTGAAAGTTTCATTAATCGGTACAGATAGATATATCTCTTTCGTTCTGCCGTACCTACCTTTGCTGACAACCTGCGTGTTTATTATCCCAAGCAAGTCGAGCTCCATTATGAGATCCGTTATTCGCCTTTTTGTGAGGATATCTATGTCTATCTGCCGACAGATGTCCTCATAAACCCTATTTACTTCTCCAGTCGTCGCACTCTTCTGCCCATTTTGGTGGAGCTGTATTATGCTGTAGAGCACAAGCTTTGACTGGGTGGGAAGCGTTCTTACGACCTCGACGACGCGATTGAGCTCTATCTTCATCTGAGCTGTTCTTACATGTTCTTCCCTGACCCTATCTGCATTTAATCTCTCTGCAATCTCTCCTGAAACCCTCAATAAATCGAGTGCACGTCTAGCATCTCCATGCTCCTGAGCGGCCAAGGCGGCACAGAGTGGAATAACCTCATCGCCCAATGATTTTTCCTTAAATGCCAAACGTGCACGTTCCTCCAGGATGTCACGCAGCTGGTTAGCGTCATATGGTGGAAATATTATCTCCTCTTCGGCAAGTGAGCTTCTTACCCTCGGGTCGAGGTACTCTGTAAACTTCAAATCGTTAGATATTCCTATTATGCTTACTCTAGTATCTTTAAGCTCGAGATTTATCCTCGATAGATTGTAAAGCGCATCGTCACCACTTTTCCGAACAAGTCTGTCAACTTCATCAAGTATGATAATGACACAACCGCCTTGTAAACCTAAAGCCTCAATAAACTCAGCGTAAACCTGATCTGTAGGCCAACCAGTCATGGGCACGTCTTTACTAAACTGACGTGCAAGATACGCAAGAACCCTATACTGGGTGTCAATGACCTCGCAATTTATGTATATAATCTTACATGGCACGTTTCTCGCGACGCCCGCGCCCTCTAACTCCCTTCCGACATAATTAGTGCTAGCGGTTTTGCCCGTGCCCGTCTTACCATAAATAAAAATATTAGAAGGAGTCTCTCCTCTAAGAGCTGTAACCAAAATTACAGCTATAGCATTAAGCTGATCGCGCCTATGCGGTAAGTAGTCCGGCGTGTATGATGGCCTTAACACCTCCTTGTCCTTGAATATAGGTTTGCTTTCTAATAAATTGTCAAAAAGCCCTTTCAACTTCTGACCTCCAACAATGGCTTTATTAGTCATAAATTTCAGGCTTTGATACTGAAACTGCTGAGTTTCAATGAAAATATGTTACTGAATCTTTTATGCCTTTGAAATGACTAACATTATAGTGGAAACATAAGTAAATAAACTTTATGGTTTCAGAAGGTATATTTCTATTGGAGTTTTACCATAATTTCCATTGGAATCCAGTATAATTTCCAATGGAGGATATCTCATCGTATGATGTCGACTTTATACATACCTACCTTCACAAGATACAAAAATTTAAAAAACTCGAATTAAAGTTTTTTTGAAAAATTTAAGAGCTTTTAGAGTTTATTTCCCAGCAGACGCCTGAATCGCAGATTTTTGATGGGTGTTTCGACTTCTTGGATTGACAAAACTATAATTTCCACTGGAATGCCCTTTATACAGACCCCACTATTTCTACTGCAAAGTTGAAAAATGGATAATGATATATTTTATATTATGGTTGGAAAATAGAGTGGTGTTGTTTTATAAATTTAATATTATATAAAGCTTTTTATAGATATAGCACAATACTAATAGTTTTAGATCTAATTCATTTGAAATAGGCGGGTGGGGGTATACAAGTTTCATACCATAGTTATGCCCATTCATAAAATGCTTTAATGAGCCCAAAACAACCCGTCAACATCATATCTCCATAGGGAACGGCAAAATATGGGTTGTGAATCGATCCTTTCATCATGTTCCTTTTTGGCCCTGTGACTGATACAAAAAATCCTTTTTCTTTATAGGCGCGATATAAATCTTCAAATCCACTTTTGTTTATATAACAACCGTGTCCTCCATCATTGAAGACATGTTCGTTGGTTAGCTCGCCAGATCCAAAAAGAGAAATATAGTAATCGAGCTTGTCAGGGTTCATTGCTGATGTGTGGTGCTCGAACATGCCAACTATCCGTTCCTCATGAAGCATGGCTGACAAGGTATGCCCATTTCCTACGTTCACCAAGATAACAGGCATGTATAATCTTTTTTTAACTATTTCATCACATAAGGCGCCAAAAATAGCAGCAGGTCCGGTATCCATTAAAAGGATATCGTTTGCACTTTCGTGCTTTAAGGTTCTATATACTGCCGTCAGCCTCGTTAAATAATTAGGAATATCACCATTTAAATAGCTAAAGAACTTCAAGTCACCGCCGCGTTCAATAGTTTCTTTAAAGTGCTGAAAGCGGAAAATTCTGTTACTCTCATAACTCTCACCATGATCTTGACATGCTACTGCAAACGCACCAGGAACCTCAACGCCAAACTGCTTGAGCGATGATCTGAGTGCTGGGACATCGACATCTTTCATTTCAACTTCTATCGCGTTCTCTATGGTTGTCTTTTCTGGCACTATTTGTACTCCCCACGATGCTACCTTATCGAGATCGTCATTAAGGGTCTTTGCGGCAAGTGGTGTCGCGTAAACCGGAAGTTTTGCAGTGAGATGGTCTCTTATAGCTGAGCTATTCGGGCCTCCTCCCATAGTTTCACCGGTCAAGAAAAGGCTCCGGCCTTGATAGGTTGCACGTTTAATTTTATTTGCTACCGCCACTGTCGGCGACGGGAGTACCATCTTTACGTTGTTTTCCATGTTAATATCTGAGTCGTAAAGAAGTATGTCTTGAGTTCCTGTTCCTACATCAATGGCCATTATCTGCATAATAGAAAGGTTATTTGATATGATTATTATATTTACCACAATTGCTCTAATTGCTGTTTAAATTGTGGTCTGCATGGTGTTGAAAAACGCTATATAAATGAAAATGTAATCAACTGCTATGGAATCAGGAGAGTTAAGGCACTCACACAGGGCAGATGAAACGACAAGTTATGATTGTGCTGTGATCTCAATTAGTACATCGAGATTTGAAAAATTTGGCAGTGTCAAAACGCCTGAGGCAGCACAGGACGACTCTGGGCGAATGATTATCGAGCTACTTCAAGATGCTGGTCATACGCTGAGATTTTATTATTTACTCTCCGATGAGATACCTCAAATTAGGCGTTATATGCATCGCCTAACAAATCGTGTCGATGTCATCATAGCAACGGGGGGTACAGGGCTTGCTCCAAGGGACATAACTATTGAAGCAGTTCAAAGTTTAATTCAGAAGGAAATGCCAGGGTTTGGGGAACTATTTAGAGTAATGAGCTACGAACAGGTGGGATCCGCAGCTATGCTTACAAGGGCAGTAGGCGGTATCATAGAAAGGACTGTTGTGTTTTGTCTTCCTGGCTCTCCCGAAGCCGTTAAACTAGCAATGGAAAGGCTCATACTACCTGAGCTTCATCACATCCTAAAACACGTCGTAGAGAAAAGCAAGCCGTGATGGTGAGCATTGGGTAACACCTTCCAGCGCGTTCATCACTGAGGGACGGGCTAAATGTCTCTTACATTTTTGTGTAATCATTCGAGGGTTGCATGCCTTCCCCTCATTTCCTCTTCGCTCTTTTCCGTAATTGCCATGATCTCTGCTATCACCCCGTCAAGGAAGACCATGGTGGCTATTTCAAACATTGTGCCAAGAGGGGTGAATGAAATGTGTGAGCCAACTACCTGCCTTTCCATGAAGTCCATATCGCTTGTCTTGGTTCTACCTTTAATCACCACGATAGTGTCTGAAACCTGCCCGAGAGTGGATTCCCTATTTGAAGTAACGACCGCGATTTTCGTCCCTTTTGTCTTCGCCAGCATGCACATCTCGTTAATTGACTTGGTTTCACCAGAACCAGAAATAGCGATAACGAGGTCTTCTGATTTGACAGCGGGCGTCACAGTCTCTCCAACAACATAAACATTGAATCCCAAATGCATCAGTCGCATGGCAAACCCTTTAGCAACGAGTCCTGATCGCCCTGCACCCAATATGAATACGCGCTTGCCTTTCTTCTGTGCGTCTAGAATATCGTTAATAAATGCTTCTATCTCAGAATAGTCAAGTTCATCAGCTACAGTTCTCACGTTTGAAGCTATAATTTTCATTGCTGATTTGGTATGCTCTTCAAGCTTTACAAATGCGGCATTATTTTTCATTCAAGTGGACCTTTATAACGAAACTACAGCGCTAATTGCGTTAAATGATAGGCTCTCTATTTTAGATATAAATTGTGCATTTTTAGATATATATCTGAGCTTTTTTATTATTTTTCGTTAAGCGGGTTGACTTGCATAGAAAATGGCAATAAGAGCGGTTGAGGAATTTAATTAACTTGGTCTTCTGACCTCTTCAAGTGCAAGGCGAGCTAAAAGGCACGCGATTGTTGACTCTGCTCCTTGATTTTGATTTACGCCTTTTTCGAGTGATAGACCGTCGAAGCAACCCCCTGTAGTTGGATCATATACTGGAGACTTCAGCAAGTTGTTTCCGAGGAACCACTCGAAGCTCGTAAGAGCATTCTGATGATATTTGGGTTTATTGGTGATACGGTATGCATCTACGAATGCTTCGACAAGTGCACCAACGTCAATTGCCTGCTGGTCCCAGAGTGCCCTATGTCTGCCTCTTATGTACCAGCTGTCGTTTCCTACAATACATACCACTCCTTTAGCAGTTTGAACCTCATCCCACAAGAATTGGAGGGAACTTTCTGCGCACTCAAGGTATTCCGGCATTTTTAGAGCATCGTAGGCGAGGAACATGGCTTGAGGCAACCGGGCGTTCGCATAGGACATGAAATCCTCAAACCATTCCCAATCGGGACCTTTCGAATTTCGATATCGATTCAACATCTTATTCGCAAGCCTTTCTATCTCATCACGAGCATAACTCAAGTCGTCGATGCAGTAGTAAAGACCGAGCAAGCTATAGGATATGGGCCTTGTGGCTAGGAATTTATCTGCGTGTTTCAGCCCATTGTTAAATACTATTCGTGCGACCTCTCTTATGCCAAAAGGGATACTATTAGAGCTTATTATGTAACCACACGCCCAAAGCGTCCTCCCGAGGACATCGTCAGCGCTTATAGTGTCGAGAAAATTTCGCTGATAGTCCATGAAGTTGTGCATCGTGCCATCCTCATTTTGTGAATAAAATGTGTAGGCCATGTACGTTTTCACAAGCTCGAGGCTTAATGCGTCGCCGAATATATTATAGTGTTTCGCAGCCACGATAAGGGCTCTTACGTTGTCATCAGTACAGTAACCCTCAAACCTATTAGGTACTGCGTACTTGGCGTGTTGTTGTATTCCCGTATCGTCAGTAAGCGTTTGAATATGTTTTAAAGTTATAGGCGGAAGCAACTTATCACCGCAATCAGTTAGCTATTTTATGCTCAAAAAATGATTAGTTTGTTAAATTCTGCTTTAATTTTATCACTTGCCTTTATAAATATTATTTGGAAGTCTATGTCTTGAAGTTACGGACAGCACACGTTCGCGCGTCTCAAACCCACCAAATGACTGTTTTTACAGTGTATTTGTGCCTTACGCAGTTAGAATTAATTCAATTCTCTGCTACGGTGCACTGAGAGAATAGTCTGACATTGAAATAGAAATTAGCTGATAATAACTGATAACTTTTAGATAAAATACTGATAATAACTGATAACTTGTAGATAACATTCTGATTGAAATAGAAATTAGCTGATAATAACTGATAACTTTTAGATAAAATACTGATAATAAAACATAGTCCCATGATCAAATATCATTGTAGAATTATTACAAGAATAAAGCTAAGTTAGTTGTTATGCATCATGGCAATGCATTTATCAGAATCTCTTTTTCGCTCTCGCGTCGTTGGCGAGCGCTAACTGATAATTCTCGTGGCTGCTACCTCTTGCCAATCATGAAGGCATATATGAGCTAGCAACTTTTTCAGGGCAACAAATAGAGCTAATACTCAGATGATGGCAATCGATTAAGCCTATCACTTAATTTTTTATATTCGCCTCGTAAAAACTCATTTTGTATCTTTAGTTCATTTATAATAATTTCTTTATCCGATATCATTTGATCTTTAGTACTCATCACCTCTTTAAGCGAGAAAAATCCGTTTGTTAGTGGCTCTTTGCCGCTATTATTTGTTTTAAAATGTTCATATTCTCCTAGAGATCGTTTGTCGCTATCTTCTGCCACTATCGTTTTACTTTCATTGACTGCCACCCCTGTGATCTCGCTTTGTAATTGCTGCTTTTTATCGTAGTTCTCGCCTGAGGTTAAATATGCATTTATACACTTTACGATAAAACGGGATCTGCTCAGGCTCTCCCTCGTGCTGGCTTCGTCTATTTTACCTAGTAAGTCATCGCTAAGATTAAAGCTAATCTGCATGCTGTATCAAGTTATGTGTTAGCTATGTCCCTCTTAAATGTTATTATTTGGTTTAGAAAGATGCTGATAATAATCGATAATTTGTGGATGAAATACTGATAATAACAAATAAGACATCTCTGTGCGATACTACATTATCAGGTTTATTTCTATCCTTACCATCGTCATACTGTGTCGATGATTTAACTCTATTTCGAATACAGTAAAGCGCAAAATTCACGTAGTTTTTTAATCCTCCTGTCAGAGGAACAACGGGGGAAAGTTACAAAACTAATTTTGAGCAGAAACTGACTTTTATCTTTAAGCTGCTGAATCAAAATCAATTGCACTAAAAGGCTTTTTTACAAAACTGTCACAGCAGAATTTTACATAGCTGGCATACAATCATAGCACGTTCTGTCGTGAACGCTAATTACGCCGCCACATTTTGGGCAGCGGTGCTCTTCTTCCTGTCATTTAAGGAACTCGTCAATGCCGTTATCCTTAATCTCCATAAGATTTTGAGTAAAATTCACACACCACTGCTTTTTTCTGTACCGTTCGTTTAGCGTTTTTAATCTCTTGCACGGAAACCCTTTACACTCGAAGCAGCAGTCGATTTTATGCTCTCTTAGTCGGACGCAGTGTCCTTTAGATAAGCACACTGCTTATTGCGCTCGCGGCATCCGCTACAATGAATGATTTTCCCTATTAGTTTAGGAATCTTCCTTGAATATGCCAAATATCCCCTGCAGACTCCGCAATTCATCCCACAAGGGGCAATTAATTTTTTATCCATCTGTTGACTTAGGGAATTAGACTCTCTCCCCACAATACCCTTTCAAAATCTGAACGATGGTATTATCCACCTTCTCAGTATCCTAATGATTCACTGATAAGAACCAAGGTTACCCTTCCCGCAGTTTCCTCGTGTGCAAGGATTACGCATTTTCCTATCTGACTCGGAGTTCCGTATACTTTCTCCGCTCGGGCACTTTCTAATGGATAGGCATACTCCCAGACCCGCTGCAAAGCATCTTCAAGCGTGGAGGCGATTTTATTAATTCCACATACCAGAATCAAATGGCCTGCAGCAAATGGCCACGCACCAACACGGCTCCCCGATTTATCACACGCGACAATTTCACCGGATTGCGCTATTGCATTTGCCCCTGATATAAAATAATCAGCCGCCACCGATTTTCGTCTAAGTTCAAGCCTCTTTTCATCGTCATTCTCGCTGAGGATAGTGTCATGAAGATTGTTCCATTTTGACTGCCCATTTTTAATAAAATCTTCATATCCAATCTCAATTAGGGTGGTAGATGAACCACTCATCACTATGGCACCGGGTGGGATGATGGTTTTTAGTATTTCCAGTGCACGTTGGCCACTTTCTGCTTGAATTACTTTTACTCCACGCTTTTCTATTGCTTTAATAGTCTCAGCTACCTCTACATCAGATGGCGTTCGGCTCCATTTTCTAGGATCGACATGAGCTTGAGAAATGAGGTTTATTGCGCTATATTGAGTGACTCTTCCCATTTATTCACCGTAGTGCATTTTACATTGACCTATATATAGGTTGGAAAGTCGCTGATGCTTAGCGAAGTGTCACATCAACATCAATCCACGTTTCCTTTGAATGTTCTTTACTCCCTCTATCATAGTCACCGAAGGGACGACGGTGCGGGCAACGATAAATCAATGAAAATAACGGACTCGACCGGATTCGCACCGGCAGCCTTAGCTGCGTAGTAAAATGGACGATAGTATCTGTTATGACACATGTGGTTCCTTTAGTGCATAAAAATGCACAATTCAAATAAACTTAGTTATTTCGCCCAAGCCTAGTGACCCTGTTATCGGTAGGGAGCCTCACGTCACTTGTCATGTCTCACCCATATATTTATACAGGGAGTGCAATATTTTTCACATTAAATCCCTGTTGAGAGGGTACCACAATGAAGAGACAAATTGCAATTGGACTAATGTTAGGTCTAATGATATTTTCCGTACTCACAGCGGGTTGTACATCCAATGTGTCCAACACGACAAGTCCCTCCAACGCAAGCAAATCGACTCAGCCAGCAGGCACATCCACGTCAACTTCGTCCGTCGTCACCATTACTGTTTCAACTACCCCAACACCGCCACAGCAACAAATAGCTACAAAAATAGAAGGAGACGCACATGTGAGCATAGCAAAGAGTTCCGGCATTATTCGCGGCAAACCGTGGACGTTCGGATTTAGTATTTTTACTCTCCCAGAGACACCCGGTAGGATCCTATGTGGACAGAATATAAACTATTATATTGACGGCGCGCCGGCAGGTGGCTCGTGGCAAAGAAGCGGATCAGATGCCAGCTGTTTTGCTTCTGACTTCTTGGTGCTCTCCGCTCAAGATACAGCGAAGCTTTCAAATGGAGCACATACTTTGGTAGTGGATTACCTGGGAAGTAACACGTACGCTCCATCGCATTTTGACAGTACATTCTACGTTCGCACCGGCTAACAACTTTTAGCGCGGTTCCGGTCTGAAGAAAGCAACCCTGTTGGCACCGCTAAGGCGTGGCATTGTACGATGGAGCTGCAATTTGTCACCGTGTGCGTATAATGGGGGATAATTTATAACAAAGGCAACAAGGACACGGCCTTACGACGTTCAACGTTGAATAAGTGAAAAGAGGAAGGGGCAATGCAGACCCCTTCACCGTAGTGTCGCATAGGGCCAGCTCGAATAGAACCAACCATGACTGACTTCATTGTAGTACAATCGCGCGTTGTACACCGCCCACTTCGTATCTTCACGGACCACAGGACTTGAGTAGAAGTGGTATGTATGCCCCGGTAGGGTGTTGAACCAGTCGTATCCCCCGCTGTTATAGGCGGTTGCCCAGCTTCCAGCGGTATCATCATGTGCATAGCGGGCAACAGCGTCGCCATCTCTAGCATGTCCGGGCGCTCTGGCAGTTTGCTTGTAGAGAATCGCATACGGAGCAACCCATGCATCAGTGGTGCCCGTATTGGCGATATCCCATTCAAAGTATTGTGGGTGATTGGGCGCCAATCGGAGAGCGGTTATGGAAAGAGATGGCGCAGAGTTTGGCGTTGGTGACGAGCGTAGTTTCGGCTCCGTAGCCGTTATCTTTGATACTGTTGTAACGGTTGATGTTTTGGATGATGGAATTGTAGCATTCGTAGCATTGCTTGTGGTATTTGTAACGTTTTGCACACAACCAGCTATAAATACTGATGTTAGCACAACAGCAGCTATCAGTATGGGTAAAAACTGCTTCATCATTTATGTCGCCTCCATCGTTGAAACAACAAATATGTTGCATTATTTGTTCTATATTACACTAATCTGATATATGTCTTTAATAGGCCATGGGCTGCCTTAAAATTCTATTTTCTAGGATCTGTTTTCGTCACAGACCTCTCCAGCTGATCATTTTTGAACTGCAACTCTACTAGGTATAGTGTTGAGGTTACAATTGCCGAGTGACAGCTATACCCTAATAAGTAGACGTCACTCCTTACCGGTCACTCTTTACCATATAGGTTGCAAAGCCGTACTTCAGCAGGGAAGAATGCTGACAGCGATCAACTTCTCGTAATTCTCTACAAAATGTGTACTTAGCGGTGCTTATTTTGCAATATTTGTTATCAGCTATAAGATTGAAGCAACACGCAAATCGGCAAAGTTGTCAAAGGTCTCCCACACCATTTCTTTTACTTTCAAGCGCTAGTAACAGATATGGCCATCATGGAGAATAAAAAATAGAAATTGGTACTTTACTCGACTGAACTCATCCTTCATATGAGCTTTTGCGGATCGCCGTAAAGTGAGTCTGTGTGATAACATCTTCAAGTATGTCTTCTTTGCATTTGCTTCTTGTAGTCAGGCTCTCCGCGTCCGTTATCTGAGTTAAAACCTTCCTTCTATTAAACCTCCTAAGGGTAGATTTCACGCTTCACTCTCAGACTCGCTGTACGATTTGTGTCCTCCATAATTTTGTTTGACCCTCTTAACCGCATCTAAAATGGTTACCTTTATGTCGTAGTGTGAATTTTTAAACGCAGCTTGAATGATCCAATCCACGATACCTCTATCCCACGTTATCTGCCGAGTCGCTAGGTAGTCACTAAAAAGCTCAATCAAAACAGATTCGATGTCGAGTTCGCATTCTCCCATAACCGTGTCACACAACAACGATGATGTGAGCAGATTGTCTTTTGCCCACGTTATGCAATCCTTGTTAATGTCATCGTGTACGCTTTTCACAAATTCGTTAAATGTATTACATACGTTTCCGTACGTTAGTCTTTTTATCATTTAATCACATATTGTTTTGTTACCGTTCCCCGTTTTGTCCCACGCTCTCTCAACGATCGAGTAGCACAAAGTGTGCTTGTCTACGCCGTGAGCGATGAATTCTCTCATCTCTATTGACAGCACGCCTGCTTTGTAGCGTGAGAAACGCTAATCGCCAGCGCTGTGACCACATCACGAAGTGGAATCTTTTTTGGCAGGACCTCGAAGCGAACAAAACAACGTATTACAACCACCGGGGCAGTTAGTAAAGTAGGTGAAGCCTCTTCATGCCAGATATACAAAACGGTCGCGAACCTGACCTTTACTGAAAATTTAATAATGCCTTGGATCGCTCTCCTTGGCTCTTACCCATCATAAGTTCATCGATGTAATGAATGCTGTCGGTGATGTGATAACTGCCACTTGGTATACCAGATTTGCTAGTCTACCAATGGTACCGAGTGATAATTTACCAATACGACCTGCTGTTTTGCTCTACTTCTGTACTTTTCAACCTCCACATGCATTGCTTTTCATGCAAACATCATCACCCACTTAAAAGCACAGGGGTCTTAATAACGTTACGATTCGCTCTTAGTTGCTTCTAATGGAGCGTTTTCTTCAAATGGAGGCTAGGCGCATCTTCGCGAAAGTGCACGTATCTCGAGTGTTATTTTTTTGCCATGACACCTCCAGGGCAAACTCTGCAAAAATCGTGGAATTGGGAGATTATGGCGTGCCCCAAAGAGAAGTCTGCGAAAGTTGCAGTACGTCGGTTAAAGCCTTTCTTCCGTATCTCATTTAAACGAATCGTTAAAGAAGTAATGAAGCACTAGACTCATTTTGACATTTAAATGACATGTGTATCAGTTGTGTACTATGTGGGGCACCCGTACTATTTCTCGAAAAAATGCTAACTATGGTTCGGGAACTTCAACAGGGCGACCGTACTCGTGCCATGCGCCTCACCTAGGAGGATCTGTTAGCCGTGTCTAGCTATGAGTGCCCCCCTCGTCATGACGTAACGTAGTAAAGTTCAAAGTAGTACTGCTTATGCCTGCCTGGCCGAGCGATTAGTTTAGGGCTTGACCTGCTGCCATTTAAAAGCCAAAAACACCAGTACTATTTACCAAACCGTAGTGTGAGCATGGACATTTGATCTTATATTGACAGACAATGTAAAAATGAGCAGAAAGTTCTTATGTTTGGTCTCATTAATACATAGTCCGCAAGTTGATGGTTGACTGCGCGGGGCCCTTACGCAGCTGAATTGATGCGCGTCATATCAGCGGGAACGATGACATTGAAGAAAAAGGAAATTATCTCTCTGTGTGTTGTAGTAATGACGTTACTGCCACTATTTATTGTTACGATAACGACTGCAGGATCCCCGCCACCATCCGACTTGGTTGGACATGCGCACCCCTCCTCTACTGAGTATGTGCAGGGGGAAGTCCTCGTTCGGTTCAAGCCTGAAGCGCGTAAAGATGATGCAGTGATGCCAGCCGTCGCCGCAGCCACTCACTCTAAAATAGGTGCCACAGTATCAAGAGAGTTTAAAGAGGTGCCCGGTCTCCAACTGGTTGAACTTCCCGAAGGCGTCACAGTGCCTGATGCTGTTGCAATATACGGGCAGAATCCGGCCGTCCTTTATGCCGAGCCCAACTACATAAGGCACACAGATGTGATTCCCGATGACCCATATTTTAACCTCTTATGGGGCCTCCATAATACCGGTCAAGTGATTCTTGGAGACAAAGGCACGCCAGGTGCTGATATCAAAGCGCCCGAGGCGTGGAACAAGGTAACGGGATCCCGTGATGTCGTCATCGCGCTTCTAGACACAGGCGTCGACTACAACGCGCCAGATCTTGCCCCGAATATTATGAAAGGATATGACTTTGTCTTGAATAATACCAATCCCATGGATAGGAGCGGGCACGGGACTCACGTAGCCGGGATCATAGCAGCAGCGGGAAATAATGGCATTGGGGTCACCGGGGTCATGTGGAAGGCGAAGATTATGCCCTTGAGGTTTTTAGGGCCCTCTGGCGGCACAGTTAGCAATGAGATATCAGCTATTTCCTACGCAAGTTCACATGGCACCCATGTGATAAACATGTCTTATGGCAGTTCCGGGTACTCTCAAGCGGAGAAAGATGCCATAGATAACTCCCATGCTGTTTGTATCTGCGCAGCCGGGAATGGGGGTGCGGATAATGACAAAACGCCCACATATCCTGCATCCTATAAAAGCAGTAACATCATCGCCGTTGCAGCGACTGACCAGAACGATACCCTCGCCTCATTTTCAGACTATGGTCCAAATTCGGTGCACGTCGCAGCTCCCGGCACACATATCTATAGTACTAATCCGCCGTGGATCCGATTGTTCCGTGACCCCTTCAACAACTTTACCGCGTGGAATGTACAACCACCGTGGGTCATCTCGGAGGACCATTATACCAGCCCTCCGTCCAGCGCAATGGTCAATAGCTCCGGTGGGAGCAAGATCAACGCGTCGATAACGCTCAAAAATCCCCTTGACCTGACAAGTAAATGCGGAACTACGCTAGTATTCAATGCGAGGCTGAACACCACAGCGGATCATGATCGGTTTTATATCGAAGCATCAAGAAACGGCACCACCTGGGATACCATCAACGCCTATTCGGGTGACTCAAACGGGTGGACAGTCCTAGAGTGTAGCCTTGCGAATTACGATAACTCACCATATCTAAACATCCGATTTCGGTTGACAACCGACGGTAATGCGAGTGCTAGCAGTGTTTACATCGACAACGTAAACATCGCGGCATTCGACCCAACGAGCGAGCAACAGAACTACATCTACTTGGATGGAACCTCTATGGCCACCCCCTATGTCTCCGGGCTTGCCGGGTTGGTTAAGGCCATGAACTTTAGCTATTCCCCCATCAAAATAAAAGATGCAATTTTGAACAACGTTGATGTCGAGAAGGCATTAAGTGGAAAAATCCTGACAGGGGGAAGAATCAACGCCAGTAAGACGATATCCAGTATCGTACCAACTGC
>CAYYMO010000080.1:0-5867 GCA_964472955.1 uncultured Methanomicrobia archaeon
TGTGCTCTCTGCCTTCCTATCCTCTTAGCTAAATATATCATCACAGCTTCGCTCATGTTTGCGCCGCGCATAAGTCCAAGGTTTTTTTCAATGTTGTTTTTATCAAACTGTAAATTTCCTATGATGTTGATTGAAAGTGTCAAAATGTGGTCTGTTAAAATTGTTGCCTCAGGTATTATTACTCGTTCACACGACGAATTAGTTAGATCCCTCTCGTCCCACAGAGTATTATTGTCAAGTGCGGGTAAAACATAAGATCGAATGACTCTTGCAAGACCACATACCTGTTCTGATTTTATGGGGTTCCGCTTGTGAGGCATTGTCGAGGAGCCAATCTGTTTGCCCCCAAATGTTTCTGCTACCTCAGCTATCTCGCTTCTCTGCAAAGTCCTGATTTCAATACAAATCTTATCTAATGTGGTCGCAACATTAGCGAGAAACATAACGTATTCAGCATGCCTATCTCTCTGTATTATTTGACTTGACACTTCAACATGCCCGAGTCCGAGATATGCCATCGTCTTTTCTTGCACAGCCAAACCTTGTTTGTCAAAGGCTGCCTGCGTACCAACTGCACCAGTAAGTTGTCCTACCACGACGCGACTATAAAGCTGCCCGAGTCTTATTAAATGCCTTTCTACTTCTTTAGCCCAAATCGCAAATCTGAGACCATATGTTGTCGGAATGGCAATTTGCCCGTGTGTCCTGCCAGCACAGACTAACCGTTTATGTTTATCTGCTTGGATAACGAGAACTTTAAGAAGTCTTACAAGTTTTAATTCGAGGATTTTTAGGGCGTCTCGGAACTGCAACGCCAACGAGGTATCGAGGATATCGTTTGATGTGGCTCCGTAGTGGACATAATCATCTTCTAAATCGACCCTTTCAGATATGGCCCTCACGACTGCCATCATATCATGATGTATCTCATCTTCTATTTCCTTAACTCGGCTCAGTTTAACCTCATCTATTGCCGTATATATGGCGTTAGCTGCGTGTTCGGGAATCATTCCGAGATCTGCTTCTGCTTTTGCGAGTGCTGCTTCAACTTCAAGCACATACCGGAGCTTCCTCTCTTCGCTCCAAATATCTTTCATCTCTGTAGTTCCATACCTATATTCAATTGGATGTATCGGCATATTACGACCTTCCGCAGCGCATACGAAATCAGCTAATTTTTAAATTTTACGCACGTTAAACTCATATTAAGCGTCTATAACAATGAAGTTCCATAAATTGCATCTATAACAAAATCATGCACCAAACTTCTTACCTTTCCCTATAAGATCGATGAGGATTGGCATAATATCAAGACCTCTTATGCGGTTCATACCGCCTAGCGAAGCAGTAGTTTCATCAAATTTCTGCTGATGATCCGTCCTCACTCCAACACCTCGTATTAGCAGTGGAACGGGATCGCCGGCGTGTTCTCGGAGACTTATAGGCGTTGTATGGTCTGCAGTTACTGAAATTAACGTTGAGTCATCTATCTCCAAATTCGAGAGTGCCCTGTCGACTCGACTTAAAAATGTGGCTTTTTTCTTAAAATCTCCATCATGCCCAGATTCATCTGCACCTTTTATATTCATAAGTACGAAACCGTGTTTTTTCAACGCTTTATTGACATTCTCAATTTTTCCAGTTAAGTTTGTATCTACACCGCCAGTCGCACCGTCTGTTGGTATGAAATCCATTCCTGTGAGCTTACCTATGCCAATGACAAGCGCTGTGGCAGCGATGACCGCTGACTTGAGCCCCCAACGATCTTCAAACGACTGCAGATGTGGCACCACTCCCGCACCTCTCAGGAGCACCATGTTTCCCGGAAGTTCTCCTTTCTTTTCCCTATCTAGGTTTACCGGATGGTTTTTAAGAATTTCAAAAACTTTATGTGTGAACTCGTTGAGAATACGTGCAGTCCTCCTTGATGCCTCGTCGTCAACAGTCGGTCTAACTTCTATCATTTTTCCGGTATGCGATGGATCCGAAGGCGTTACATGCGGACTCAAATTTTCTCCTCTTAATACAAATGCTGCCCTATGACCTGCAGATTCTTTAAAGATAAATTCGGCTTCCAAATCTACGTTTTCCTGAACCGCTTGAGCAAGCTCGTGGGTATCGCGAATGCGTCCTGCCCTCCTATCTACAACTTCGCCGTCTCTCACCGTTGCAAAGTTGCCCCTAAAAGCAATATCACCGGGCTTTACGTCTATCCCTACGCCGGCCGCTTCGAACGGCCCTCTTCCCGTGTATATTTTGCATGGATCATAACCTAATAAAGACAGATGTGCTGTATCTGACCCAGGAGGCCTACCAGGAGCTATTACATCCATAATCCCCAATACTCCCTCTTTTGCTAACTTGTCTAGATGTACCAAGGTAGCATCCATAAAGGGAGTTTTGCCGTGATAAGTTGGCCTATCAGATGCACCGTCTAATACGATTAAAAGAATTTTTTCGGCAGCGTCCATGCGTTAAAACTTACACTGCTAAGTAAAAAAAATTGCGCTCATTTAAGGCTCCGCTAATATTTTTGTCTTGCCAATTTCAACCCGCCTAAGTGGGTATATATGCTTTGATTCCTTGTAAATATCGAGAGCCAGTTTTCCCAGCACAACTTCATGCATAAACTGATCAAAATTTAACTCATTTGCTCGAGTAAGAACAACGTCGTTCATGATATCTCTTATTGCCTTGATCTGTGATGACCGCGCTCTTTTCATGGTAAATGACATTGGCTTTACTCGAATTTTATAGCCATCCTTTGTTACGGTCAATACGTTTAATTCAACAAGCGACGTACGCCTTTTTACGAGGCTTCTTAAGTAGTCTCTTGTCATTTCGTGACCTATGAACTTTGTGGCAGCGGCCTCATTACTGACTTTATCAATCTTAAAGTGCATTTTAACATTTTGCTTGGATATATCGTTTATTATCTCACCTAAGGTCGTATCAATTACCCTACCGATTAACTTAGAGGGTTCATCAGCGGGAGTGCTGCCAATGTTCATCCTTCCAAATATGTCAGGGGCCGTGACATCAAACCATTTCTTAGCCTTCCATCCTTCAGCTTTCTTTCTTAACTGTCGTCTCGCCATTTCTATAACCTCTAACGTCAAATGAACATTTATTTGCTTAAATTAAATCTAATTATGACAATCACTTCTAATCTGGCCGCTGCGTTTAATACGCCAGCGCCATCTGTATATCGACAATCATATGATATAACCCTTATTCATAAAAATTTGATTACGTCTGGTAAATTGCCAATGAGCTTTACAAATTTTTTTGGCCAATTTTCGGGGTCGAAACCTTTTTGCGCGAGGAACGCTGACGCCCATCTTTGAAGTCCAACCCCAGAGCAACCAGACCAGAGCTCCCCCTTTTGCGCTTTTATATTAAAGCCTTTTGGATATTTATCGCCATTTACGCTCAAGTTTTGGAACTCAAGCCATTCACTGCTTTTGCGGTTCCCCCTGTATGGCATGTACGCCTCATAGTCTATCGTTCCCACCCTAATATCACCAGCTAGTCCGACCATCCCTTCTTGTGCCATAAACCAAGGAGTCACCCAAGCCATACGCCATTCGAGGTCTAATATAGCATTAAAGATATGCTTATAACAACGCTGAAGTAACTTCGATTCCTCGACGACTTGTTCTGGAGTACCTATCCACACAATTTCTATCCTGTGGAATTCGTCTACTCTCTCTATCCCGTGGATGCCACCACTTTCGTACCTATGAGATGTGCCAGATCTGTCGAATACTCTAATGGGCAATGAATCATTCGAAAGAGTCTCCCCTTGCATAAATGGGTAAAACGATGGACACTGAGCGTAACACATTCCTCCGATGGGGCTCCCTATCTTCTCCTTAATGAGATTCACTGGAATTTCTTGCGTGATCTTGTAGTAGTCTATCACATCTTCCCAAAATTCAACATCCCGCGTCTTTGGCGTGCAAACATAATATATCTCCGGGTATATCCCTTTCGCATGCCCCGAGCGCTGCCAGACCTCCCAAGGAACGAGCTTTGGGAAGATCATTTCATGGTAATGAAGTTTATCTAAAATCTCTTGGACGACAATATACTCAAACGTCCTAAAAATCTTTGTTATTTGTGGTCCATATATCCACTGACCCCTGTTTCCGCCGTGCTTTATCCAGTGAAGTTTAATCAGTATTTCAGTCGGATCTTCGTTGAAGTTCATCTCTTTTTCCGAGCTTTCCCACATCAGCTCCCAGTTTTCAGCTTTAGTACCGTATAGCTCCTGCCGGATCTTATCCTCAATAAGATTTACAATTCTATCAGGGATCTTCCGTTCGATGTCTTGTTCTTTTACGTTAAGCTTGAGCGTCAAAACCGAACCTTCATAGAAAGATTCGCATATAAAAGGAACGTTAACTTGGACTGGTTGCTCTGCTTCCATCCTGATGATAAAATCTTCAACGTCGTAGCCTCGTAACCCGACATGATACTTTGAACCGAGGGCTTTTGCAACGACTTTTTTGAATCTTATGAGGGCATCATGAGATCTTGTATATCGCCCGCTTACAATTCGCAGATAAATTTCATTAGCGTGTAAGTGCCACTCTATGATCTTCCCAGCTTCTCTGGTTGAGTCCTCAGGCACTCCCTTTAAAAAGAGATGGTTGTTTGCGTCATTGATAAGTGTGTTTAATTCAGATTGCGCTTCTTCAGGCAGATCATCGCTAAATTTAAGATGGACTTTTAAATCGAACTCCATACCAACCCCGTCCATTACAACATTATCACATACCGTCTATCAAGTGCTTTCAACCATCAACTAATCTCATCTCTAGCAAATCCTTCGCTATCTTAATATTTATGAGGTAGTCATCTACTGTCGCAATTAGTGACCCCAAATTTCTTGTTATTATTTCAACTGTTATAGTCTTCCGTCTCACTTTCATTTTCATATAAGGCGTATTGTCTGGTTTAACCGCATCAGCAATTAGGGTTGATTTTTCGTGTTCAAATAGCACGACACACTTCATCTTATCGTCGTGAGATACTTTAGATAGACCAGCACATCCAGAATCTCGATTCATAAAATCTTCTATCCTTTCATTCGAGGAGGCAAAACTCCTGGATATCTCGACATACGCTTTCTTTGCCTAATTGGTACTTTGATTCTCATCTATCTCATGCAGTAAATCAATAAACAATCTGTTGCGTCTCTATACTTTTTATTGTAATCTATATCGCTAACACGTAAAATAACGATACACCTTTCAATGAGAGTAAGGGCGTGTTATTTCTGTCAGCATTTTATTTTTATAAGATTATGACTCGTCGATTCTTTGTAACTTATGATTAATAAGCCTTATTTGGCATCTTGCGATGCTGTGTATCTTTCAAACAGAGAGCACGAGACCCAGTGCATCTATACAGACTTCGATTGTAGCTACAAATTGTGTAGCGTGGAGATGAGTTCGTTGTTTGGGATACTTACATTGTCAATACGTTGTTTTTCACCCAGTCAATCCTCTTCAAAAATTAGTGAGGGGAGTTTGCTCATTTTAGTTTTATCACGTGATTTAACATTCACCAGAATTTTCAAGCGACTTTAACAAAAGATCAACAGCTTCAGCATTTCCTGAAGTATCAAGAATGAGTCCTGCTAAATATAGAAGTGATTTCTTTAAGTCGTCAAAATAGAACTTTGCACCATTTACTACATCGATAATCCCATGCTTTTCACTCTCTTTTATAATGCACTTTCTTATGTCAAGCGCACTTCTCATAGTAATTCGCAGTTGCAGCAATCCAGCTAAATCATCGTTTCGTTCGTCAGCTGCCTTCGTCACGTGATAAACTGAAATCGATTAGTCACATTGTTA
>CAYYMO010000081.1:0-2592 GCA_964472955.1 uncultured Methanomicrobia archaeon
GCCATCATAACTTCGCCACTCCCGTATTTCGTGGGAGTGGTCAGCGTCGCCTATCTCGTTCCAATAGCCTTAATGAGTTGCATGATCTTCTATGTAGCATTGTCCATTTTCAAGAAACCGAGCGCTGAAAATGTGAAAAGACAACTAAAGGTGTTCTCTGCGTCCGAAATCCTAATTCCTATCGCCTTAGTAGCAGGTATATTTTTGTTACGTTGAACGCGAAGCAAACAAAAGATAAGATCCGATTGAAGTTGCTACAACTGAAGAGGAACGATACCTCCCCGATGTCTACCTCTGTCCTGATACTGTGAGTGATTTTCTGTGTGCTCGCTCTGATGGTCGTACGCTTGAATCTTCAGAAGATGGCAAGCACCCAGTGTGCAACTCCACCGGCTATGAACGCCAAAACGAGGGTGAAGATTGAACCACCAACAGCCCACCGCCAATTGAGCTCCCTTACTACGACGCTAAACGTGGCGAGACATGGAATGTAGAGGGTAACGACGAGGCAGAACACGAATATTTGAACCGGCGTCATAACGGTGCTAAATATGAAGGTTCCTGAGGCAATCGCTAGCATTTCCAGCGCCATCTCCTTTCTCAGAATACCATAGACAAGGCAAATGCCGGTAAAGGCAGGAAGCCCCAAAATGCCGACGGTAACCGGGGCCATCGGTCCTTCGATGAGCTTGCTAAGACCGGTGAGGTCCAACCACCCGAATATGATGCTTCCAGCGATTAACAGGGGAACAGCAATGTAGAGGAACTCCTTCATCCTCAGCCACGTTTTCTTTACAATTGGAACCAGTGCTGGCTTCCTGATGAGCGGAATTTCAAGCACCAACCCCGCGGTCTTTCCTGGCACGACTGATCGGAGCAGCCTCCCAGACGCGACGATGAGTACTACGGAGATGAGGTAGATTGAGAGTGCGTATGGGATTCCTGCATACGTCGCCGCGACGCCGAGGATAATCGCCGATCGGGCTGAGCAAGGTATCATCGTGATGAGGATAGTGGTGATAATTCGCTCCTTTTTGGTAGGAAGCGCTCTCGTCGCCATAATTGCGGGCACGCTGCACCCATAGCCAAACAGCAGCGGAATAAGAGACCGACCGTGCAGTCCGAGGACATGTGCCTGCCTAT
Organism: uncultured Methanomicrobia archaeon; assembly: GCA_964472955.1. Classification (GTDB taxonomy): domain Archaea; phylum Halobacteriota; class Bog-38; order Methanoflorentales; family Methanoflorentaceae; genus DASPRZ01. Next base: position 1,144 of record CAYYMO010000081.1, read on the forward strand.
CCAACAGCGTCGCCACCCGCGGGAGGTAGCCAACGTCTTCGAGGATCGCCAAGAAAATGAAGAAGAGGAGGATGTAGGGAATAGCAATGGCAGCAGCCGCAGCTACCGCAAGAAGGGTGGATTTAATGGCAGACGCTATGAACACATTAACAACCTGCGCGTCGAGTACCCCATAGACGGGAGGGAACACGATGTCCTCAAAGAAGGTGGTGATAAGATTACTCAGATACCCGCCGACATAGAAGATAAGGGCAAGCATGCCCCCAATGAGCAGGAAGAGGAGCGGATACCCCGTCTGCGGGCGCGTTGCAATGTCTCCAAACTTCTCTGCGAACGTGGGCTTATGTACCTTCTTTACCAGCACTGCGTTGGCAATTAAGTCGGCGGTCGAGTGCCGCCCGCGTGCAATGGTCACGGTAATATCCTCGTTGTGAGCCTGCTGGATCTCGTCCCTCACCCTTTTCACAAACGTGAGCGTACCCTCATCCACTTTTGATTCAAAGTCTTTGTCACCCTCGAGGAGCCGCACTGCAAACCCTCGTTTCGGCACGTTTGCTTCGGGAAGTCGAGGGATTATCGCCTCTAACGCACGCTCTACGTGACCGTCGTAGTTAGTTTGCCGATAAGATGGTTTCTGTTCAGCTGGTGCAAGCTTGTATGCAGCTTCCAGCGTAGCATGCACTCCCTCCCCCTGCGTTGCAACGGTCGGTACAACTTTCACGCCGAGTTCGTTTTCAAGGCTTCCTACTTCGATATCAAGGTCAAGCGTCTTCAACAAATCGACCTGGTTTAACGCGACAACAACCGGTAACCCCAGCTCGAGGAGTTGCAGCGTTAAGTACAGGTTCCGCTCGAGCCGAGTGGCGTCCACAATATCGATGACAGCGTCGAGGTGAGTGTTGATGAGGAATTCCTTTGTCGCCGCTTCATCCTCAGTAACGGCGGTGACGGAGTAGACTCCGGGGAGATCATAAATCAAGACTTTGTGCCCGTTAATTTGCGACAGACCCTTTTGCACCATCACAGTCGTCTGAGGGATGTTGGAAATGACGACGGTCACGCCGGTCATCTGGCTAAACATCGCGCTTTTCCCCGCTGATGGGTTGCCAATCAGTGCTACATTCTTCGGCGGGATGTCCTGCTTTTCGAACAACGAAGGTGTCTCTGGCATAAGCGTGCGTGAGCTGTCCACTTTAATGCCCCTAGTTGTATGGCATGACTTCATTTGCAGTCAGATCCCTTATTAACGAGCGTGCACTTCGCGCTTCACAGGCGTTGCGATTAGCTTGCGGTAACGTGAGTCGATATACCTTTCCCCCTTTCTCGTCTGCCTTTTTCCTTCTCCGTCCCTTCCGGGCCGACAAGAAGTGACTCCGCCACATCCCTGCCGAGCGCGATTTGCGTATCCTTCATCTCAATGATAATCGGGCCCTTCGAGATCTTCCGCAA
>CAYYMO010000082.1:0-13949 GCA_964472955.1 uncultured Methanomicrobia archaeon
AGTAGCTTGACGATCTTCCAAATAGTTCCGTTTTAAAGATGTTATTTTTGCGACATTATATCGTTACAATGTCAACCTAAGTAATTTGTGAGCTAGTATTAGGAGGCTGGCAAAAAAGATACTCTGGTCGCATTTTCAGAAGACAAAAGCGTAGGAATAACAGGGCAAGAGCGGTCAGTTCATAAATTAAGACAGATGATATACGATTAAGTGCCGCAAATAGTTAAGAAATACTGTAATTGTTAGGTGACACAATTGTTAAAGCCCTCGATGGCCGAAGAAAGCGGGCCTATAGCTGAAGCAGAAACGATGCCAGAGCCCTTGGAGGACGTTAAGCAGTTAGCACTAATAGAATGCCCATTCGCTTCGCTTTCGTCAAGGTTCTTCGCCTCTTTAATTGATATGGCACTAATTGGCTTCTTAATGGTATTGACGTTTTTAATACCGCCATTTAATGAAATGTCCATGCTATTAGGCGCAAAATTCACTTTTCTTTTAATCGTTACTTACCTCATTATACTATTTTTATATTATACGTCATTGGAGGGAACGAAAGGCGTTACTACAGGTAAATGGCTACTCGGCATAAAAGTTGTAACTGAAGATTTGCATGACATTAGCATGGGGGATTCTGTAACGAGAAATGTACTACGAATCGTTGACGCGTTTCCGTTTTTTGTTCCTTACTTACTTGGTGTTATAATCATGTGGCGCGGTGAAAGCGGTCAGAGAGTAGGAGATCTTGCTGCACGAACAGTCGTGATAAACATTTGAATAGATGTGCGGGGTTTTGTAAAGATTACCGCTACTTTTTGGGAGGTACTCGCCTCAACAATTTTGAAGTCTCGAACATATCCTTGAGACTCTCAGGTCCAGGATATTTCTTTTCTTCACTTCCTATCGTAAATATTCGCCATATTACGATCGCGAGAGCAAATACAGCTATAGCTAAAATTCCAAAGAATTTGCTATTTCCTTTGTAAATTGCAAAGATGCTTGCAATTGTGATGAGAATGAGCACACCCAAAAAAACGATGTTAACTTTGAGAATCTTATTGTGTGTCATTATTCCGATCTTTAATATGGCTTTACACAAATAGATTATGATAGGTTATCGATTGTATGAGTTCATAACTTTGATTAATATGTAAGTTACAAGTCTCCCTGTTACGATAGGTCAACGAAATTGCTTTCGCTCGTAGTAGCCGATCCATGACTTGATAATTAATAAAACTCACGACTATTAGGCAAGAAGGACTGCTATTATGCCTGAGAGAAAAACCCCGTCAAATGTACCTGCTCCACCTATTGAAGCTATCGGAGCACCTATGTTCTTTATCTTGCCCAAATTGCTTATATCAGCGCCAATCAAAGTTCCAAGGACTCCGCACACATATGCTAAAACAAAGGTTTCGTTCGCAATCAAAAATTCGATCGAGATGATTATCGAAAAAAGGGCAGCTACCAGGGGTGATATGAGTGCCGGTGATACGATTCCGACTCCCTTAACCGGCTTTGATACTAAATGCGAAATAAATGAAACGATTACAACTCCCAAGGCTGCAAATGGAATAACATGCGGGAACTCAAAGAGGAGGTACATCGATACTGCCGTGGGTATCAGTGCACCTCCTAGATTCACTGCGATAACCGTCTTCTTTGATTCCTCGCCGACAGCCGGGATACGATATTGAATGCCATAAACCCGAACAAATGCACTCGTCATTACGGGCTCATGTGATTCAAGAGTGACTATTGGTATGTTTATGAAACTCCCGGCAAGCGTAGCTAAAAACAGAATTGTGACCTCTCTTGATGAAAAGCCAATCTTGCTAAACGCCGTACCAACGAGTCCGACGAATACAAGGATGAACACTATAATCAAAATGGAAACAATAAACGTTGTTATTAAGTTCGAGAAAGGGTTATATATGAGCCTTCTATGATTTGACAATGCCTTAACCTCCACGTCATAAAAAGGGAGTAAACTTTTGTTTACGAGATTAAGATCGTTTGTGACTTATGCCCGTGATTGATTTGAAACCACTTAATACTTTGTCATATGCGTCAATTGAACCTTAACTAGTCATTTTAACATTTATGAGATTTACTTAAGGGGTGATTAGACTTTTGACCTTCTTGGTAAATATCTTGGTAGTTTTATCATGTTATGACTAAGGACAGATAAACACTAAATTTTTAAACACTAACGTAATTGTAAGATATAAAGAAACATAAAATTTGATAAGAAGGTGCGGTAATGGTAAAAGGAGAAGTAATGCATATTAGCCCTGATGACGAGGGCATCACAAGTATTTACGTTCAGTCAGAAGATAAGCAGTATATCGTATATTGTTTCACATTCAAGAATGATTTAATTGACAATTTGAACTTAAAGAAAGGGGATTTTGTAGAGGTTGAAGATAACTCAAGTGATCCTTCGATAACCAAAGTGGATCTATAGCAGTTTTTTTGTTGTCCGTTCATTATCCCTCTTATTTACGAAAGTTAGTTACTAAGTAATGCTGCCCATTATTTTACGTTAATTTTAATTGACGCCCTACCCAATGCTCATTTTCAGATTTCCTGGCATTGGGCCTATTAATCATCTTAAAACTTTCGTCAATCAAAATGTACTTATCTCCTTCATAATTCTGCATGTTGCTAGATAGAAAAGAAGCTGTGCTAAAAGTGGAGCCTCACTGGAAAAAAAGTTTTGATTCAAAACACAGCTACTGTAGTAGATAAACGCTCCAAAGTCGCTAGACTGAGGTACTAATACTATCTGACAAAAACGGGTGGAATTGAATGTTTTTTGTCAATACGACTACGCCACCTGAAATAAGTGTAAGATCTCTCCCTCCTGCCCAGCCTCTTCTTATCATTCTGGCTGACGCTATGCAGAGAGGTGCAGACTACCAAAATATCGATCAATATCGTAACAAAAATCGCCGCTCTTACAATAGGTGGATCTATAGCGTTAACGCCTGAGATCCTATTTAAAACAAGACCGGGTTAACAAGATATTAATAACACAGCAGTGACAAAGAGACTTGCTTCCGTAGCATTCTGTTTCCAACCCTTTTGTATTAAAGAAAGTTATTTTATTGATAAAATTGTCCTCTCTACTATCATCTTAACCACTTTTTGTGTTTTTGGGCAACAATTATTCTGGAAAGGAACGGTTATAATTGAGTATTTTTCGCGTCATATCAACAGCGTGTCCGGAGGATAGCCGCGTTATGCGCTTTCGAGGTGCCGGGGATCTTTTTATATAATTATGATTTAAATAAAGAATATAACGATTTTAGAATACGTACGCTTAGTGAGGAGAACAAATTCTATGGATAGTATCTCACTTACTCACTTTGACATGCCAACAGAGGACAGTGACCTCATTATTAAATTTACAAATAAAGTAAAAAACTGGGCCCCAGCCAATCTTAAGTCTATCATACTTTACGGTTCCGTCGCTAAGGGCTTTTTCCCTCAAGAATACGATATCGACATCGTTCTGCTCTTCTCCGACAATTTTGATCATAGTAAGTATTACAGAGAAGTTTACGACATAATCAAAGAACTCAAACCTCACAGATCCATGCACGTTGTGTTGAAATGGGTTGGTGAGCTCGAACTAGAATACCGTGATCTAATAGAACAAGAAGGGTACGAGCTTTATTAGAAGTGGCAATAAATACGGCCCCTCTCCAAAATCACTAAATTAGCGACCATTGTTCAGACGCAATGCCGCTCCATAAAAGGTACACAGTGCTGCAGTCTTAGCATTTCAAGCTAAAAACGCCCTTTTCATTGCTATTTTTTTCCCCTAAATTCTGGTAAATATTATTCTTAGCTCTTGCAGAAATTATGCATATCCAAATGCACCACCGTTTCACAGACGCTTAAAACGGGGAGGAGATGCAATATCGCTACTGGTATAATGCCTTGCGAATCACGACATGTTGTGTTATTATCGATTCATTAAAATATCCGGTCTTTAGTTGGTTCATTTAGCAAGCTTAGTCGCCGCTAGCTAGCATAGGTGTTCGCAACGTCGCTAGACAATCAAACTATCTTTAAAATTAGCTCGCTGAACTTGCTGAGATGTGTGGAACGAGGTCTTGTTGATTCACTTAGTTTTATTGTAACTATGATGTTTGAGGGAGGTCTGCAGAGCTATCTGTCGCACTTAAAACTTAAAGAGATCAAGAGGGCGCCTGAATTTAAGAGATTGTAATGACCGGCTTTTTCGTGACCTGAGGTATTACGGTTGGAATAGTATTAGCTGGAGTGTAAGTCGGCACTGCGGTTGGACCTGTTGCAGGTGACTGAATTTGGCTTACAGGAATCTGGCTAGCGGCTGTAACCGTAAGTACCGCTGTCGCATTAGACTGTCTGTACGTATCATCGCCATTAAATTCTGCCTTTAATGAATTCGTTCCAACAGAAAGTTGGCTAGTATCGGAAGCTGTAAGTCTCAGCGTCGCCGTTCCGTTTACCGTAGTTGTGTTTCTCAGCGATTGATTGTTTAGGAGCCAAAGAATCGTCTTATTGTTCAGCAACTGTCCGTCGCTCTTTAGAGATGCAGATATTGCGATAGGCGAACCTTGTACAATTGTCGTACTGTTTAAGACAATTGAGGTGTTTTTTGTAGCCTCGGGTGTGGGAGATGGAGATGTATTACCTCCAAGACAGCCTGCAAGTGGTACTGCGAGGAGAGCCAGCACAATGACCATCACTATTTCTTTTTTCATTTTAATTCCTCATTTCTGCTCGTAAGGGTGACACAGTAATCTAAAAGAGGGGCTAACTTTAAAAAGGTTTTTCTTATCTCATAATACAAAATTGCGATTTTTATGTGGTAAATTACATTAACGGTATTTAAGGTATTTTTCTTCGTTATAAGCTCTTGTACCGTCGTTTCGTTCATGACATTTCTTACCGCAAGTTTCGTTGCCTGATAATTAATGACATAGACGCCTTCTCTGTTCTTTGCGTTACTGTGTATCAAAACCGATAACAATCAGAATTTCGTCCACGACAGTTTTAGGGATTAGTTGTCCTGAACGTTATTCAATACCGCTTTAGCAATCACATGCCTGCTCGAGTCCGAACATACGTTTGCATATTCTTCGTCTTGTAGATAGGACAACCGTATTCAGCTTGAGGGTAGCTGGTTCGACGCGAAATTAGGAGCAAGGATAGCGAAGACTGTGCGACTCATTCGTGGAGTTGCATCTACAGTCATAATGCCATCTCAAAGAACGTTCTTTTTCAGCCTCTAGAGATGTCTATGTGGACAAATTCAGGTCTGGTTCCTACCAAGGCTCCCCTAGCTCGGTTCTTAATCTACGTTGTTTTACCCCTATATTTCCAGCCACAGTTGCCATCCTTCAAACGTTGTCAGTTACTGATCATTGCATCTAGATTGATAAATGTGTTCTATCACTTGTTTAGTTGATCTCCTTTACACAACCAGATTTGTATGTATTGGCAAGCTAAGAATCTCCTGTTTAGAACTTAAAAAGGTTTATGTCAGCGATACCCATCTTACTCCTATGAAGTTCGTCATAGGTTATGAGAGCTATCACGGCAATACAAGAACGATGGCGTACGCATATGAGCGTGGAGCAAGAGAGGCGGGCGGAGAAACGACAATAAAGCATATTCGCCAGATTAAGCCGGCAGAGATAAAAAGTGCGGATGTGATTGTAATTGCCACGCCGACGTACCACAAAAAACCGCCATCAAACGTGAGATATTTCATGAAAGGTATCGAAAAGCTAGACTTGACAGGTAAACGCGCATTCGTGCTCGGCTCTTATGAACAAGAAGGAGAGGCCGTGGAGCAGGTCATTGAGTTTTTTAAGTCAAAAGGTGTACAGATAGTAGAGCCATCCATTAAGCTGCTCGGCAAGCCCACTACCGAAGGATTAGCAGAGTGTGAGAAGAAGGGTCGTGAAATGGCTACTGACTAGATTGACTTCTTGCTGCAAAGGGGAACGAAGAAACACGAATTTTTAGGTTTTTTTCTAACTGTATCACCAACTCGGCTAACTGTGGCATTAAAAAATAGGTTCGATGGATGTTTGCCGTATTTATACTCTAGCCATCCTTCACGTTCATTCATCCGCAGGTTTGCCGTCATTTAAAGGTTCCATCTAACAAAAAGCAAATAAGGCAGTTTGCCGAGGCTATCGCAAATTCACATTAATTTATAATATAATACCTCGTGCCTCTTTATCTAGGCGTGATTTTTCTATTCTTTTGCCTTTAACAATAAATAGTGGAGGTCACCACCATGCATTGCAACTGCTTTGCAATAATCTCTTCTCTTTTTGTACATGAGGTCAGAGTGATGAGAGATTAAAAGCGCTCGGTAAAATTTACAGAGATGTGCTAGAATTGCTTAATGTTTATGTAAATGTATTTCCGTTCCATCGATGAAGAGTTTGGGTTTCCTCATTATACCGTCAATATGAACTCCAGCGACTACGTCGCCGCCGAATGTGCTGTTATCGCCGAGAGCTATGTGTGCCGTCCCCATAACTTTTTCATCCTCAAGCACGACCCCGATCAGCTTCGCAGCTGGATTTGTGCCTATCCCAAGTTCTGCAAGGTTTCTCGCATTCTTACCAAGCGGATCTATTATCTTAAGCATTTCAGCTGCCCGCTGACCGACTATGTCGACGGCATAACCATCTTTGACCTTTATCGTCATCGGGTGCTTTAAAAGTTCAAGTCCCGCCATAGCGCCGTCGATTACAACGACTCCATTCGTATTTTTGGGGGCAATGTACACCTCTCCAGCAGGGAGGTTTGTGGAGCAGCCCCTTTTAGTGCAGCAACCAACGTCGAGTTCCCATTTGGAGTCTTCCACATTAAACGTCACATCCGTTCCAAGTTCAGAGGTAATCCTCACCTCGTTGGCTCCTTTGAGGTTGTCAGCCATCTCTTTTGTGAATGCTAGGATATCTTTTGGATTTGCCGTAAGCCCGCCATCGACCATCATTTCTTCTGTGATACCTGGCATAGTTGCAGTACGCACCCCCGCGTTGTTTGCATCCTTTCTCGCCTTCGTGTGGGTAATCGACATCGTAGTTGGTGCTATTACAACGTCCACCATCTTCATCGCTTCAGCTATTGCCTTGGGGGGCTCCTCTCCGTGTCTTGATCGAGGGGGCATGGTCATCATAATCGCTTCATGGCCCATCTCCTGAGCTGTATCAAACAACGACTTCGCTATTTTTAATTTGAGTGTATCTGTCACTATTAGCACGGTTTCGTTCTGTTTTAACCCAAGATACGTATCTAAAATGATCCACGCACTGCGATATCCGCTAATGGTATCCAACTCCTCAAACTTCAACACATATACCTTTTTATATAAATAATTGCGCCACTTCGAACCCTATGATTGATTAATTTTAAGAAAATTAATTTGTTTGAAGCATCTCGCATGTCCATATTTACGAGAATGTACCTAATGATTGAGCTGATATAAAGCTTTAAATTGTTATAACTGCTATAATGACTGTTCAGATCATGAAAGAAGGCAGTGAAGAAACTACCGTCGTCAAAATTGACCGCATTAATCAAATGTGGAGCTACGTGCTTCCCGATAATAGGCTCGTGACAGGGAGTAGTTACGGCAATAGAAAGTGCTATGCTAGTTCGAAGGCGACCGGAGCAATAGAAAATCTATTTTCGGTAGATCTCGGTAGGAATGTGATTGGTTCGACGGTAGTGCGGTACTTCGACACTGACTCTAATGTGCTGCTTGAACAAACTGGGACGGGGAATTTCGTAATACATCCCGCCTACCAAAAGAGAAAATTTGCACTCGTGGGAGATGTCAGGGTCTCTGAAATATTTTACGTGCCGAATTCTCCAGATGATGACCTAGATAGGTGCCAAGCGGCATATTTTGGTCTGAAGATATGGAATAAATCCACCTACGAAAGAAAAATATCTGTGGTGGCGTACGCGGATCTTTGTTCAACCCATTTAAAAACTTCATCTGACCCTGCTGTGGTTTGCTGCCATGAAGGGAGGGCGATTGTGGCACGAAACAGAAGCAATCCCGAGTGGGTGAGGGTATTTGGTTCTACGGCTGAAAGGGTGAACTGTTCTGTCACTAACGACATATCTCTGACAACAGATGACTTCAACGTTGCTCAAAATTCTGGATCAACGAGCGTGGAGAGAGTTGGCAGCATGCCGTTTTTTGAACATGGCTCTATACAAGCAACGCCAGCAACAACGTTAATTCCAGAAGTTGAAGTTGACACGGGTTTAACATGTGAGGATATGCTCATAGGGAGAGTCCAAGTCGACATCGAACTCCCAGCAAACAGTGAAAAGGAGTTTAGCTTCATAATTGGATTCTCTTCAAACGGCAGAAAAGAAGCCGTAAAAACATTTGAGAAACTCTTTGATTATAAAAAAGTCTACAGGGCTACTATCAGTAACGTTTTGAGCGGGTGCAATCGGTCGTTAGTAGTAACTCCCGACTCAGTAATTAACAGGGGGGTGCAGTGGGCTAAGGCTAACATGATGAGGGTCAAGTCAGATTATCCTCAGGGAATCGGATTTACAAATGACCCCTCTAAATCGAGCAACATAGTGGCACGCGATACTGCTTGGTTTGTTTTTGGATGTGACTATGTAGACCCGGAGTTCTCCAAGGCGGCGTTGCGAGTATTTAAGAAATACCAGCGGTTAGGGGGCATGATAATAGAGTACTATAATGGGGTAACTGGACAGGTGGACGATTATCAACTTAACATAAACGACGACACGCCTCTTTATATCCTTGCTGTGGTACACACCTACCAGATCACAGGTGATGAACTATTTTTAAAGGAGATGTATCCCTCCGTAGAAAAAGCCGCTGATTATATCACGTCACAAATGGATGTTCGCGGCCTTGTTTTTTGCAACGCGACCGGTGTTGGAGTTTATGGAATTTGCGGATGGAGGAACATCATACCAAACTATGCAATAAATGGCGTTGTTACTGAGATCAATTCTGAATGTTTTTCCGCTTTGACTAGCGCTGCTTTACTTGCTGACTTGATAGGCCACAGTGAAAAAGCGAATTATTATAGACGAGAGGCCAAGAGGCTAAAAAATGCGATTAATAGCCTACTTATAAACCCAAAAAATGGACTCTACTATTTAAATGTTGACATTAAAGGAAAAGCGCATCCCGATGTAACGTGTGACCTCGTTTTCCCTGTTATCTTTAACGCAGCGTCTCCGGCGATGTCTCACTTAATCATTGATAGACTCAATCGTCCTGATTTTCTCACGAGTGCAGGCTTGAGAACGGTGCCGAGAACCGCGCTGAATTACCATCCAGAGGCTGGATGGGGCTTAACTGGAGGGATATGGCCTGATATCGCATTTATGTTTGCTTTTGCTTGTTCAATGCACCAACCTGACGTAATGGTCAACATAATGCGAGGCACATTCAGGCAATACGAGCTAGATCCTACAAATCAGAACACCGTTCCTGGGCAGTTCTCAGAGTGGTATCACGGAGAATCATTTGTTAGTTACGGAATGAAACTCTCCCCGTGGTTTCCGCCGAAATATCTCTGGACTGCCTTGGAAGGAGTTTGTGGGATAAGCCTTTACAGAGGTCTTAACTTAAATCCGAACATGCCGTTGTGGTGGAAGTGGCTAAGCCTCTCAAACTTCTTGTACCACAGCAACTCAGTGAGCTACTTTGCAGGGAGAATTCATGGCGTGCTTAACATATTTGCGAATTATCCGTTCAGTACAAATCTTGAGAATGTGAGCCACAAGTTTGAAAGCGATATTACAGACATGATAAGCGAGCGTCACGAAAATATCCACTTTCTTGCGCTCGGATCGAAGCGGCACATTGTAGTATGTGTGGGCAATATAACTGGTAGTTCGATCGCGTTTACCTTTTATGTGGACAATATTTTGCGTAAATATGCAGAAAAGTCAAGATACTCCATCCGCGTCTTCCATAGCGAAATTGATGATTGGTACGACCACGGAACTAAGGAGTATGACAACATAGGGGGCTTTACTGTTTCGCTTGAAGCCGGTGGTTTCAAGGTAATCGAACTGGTAGCACAACAGGTCTAATTCTAAATTACTTCTAAGAGCGAAATGACAATTTTAACCAATTCATCAACTCTTCCCCATCAACATTTGTTGTGTTATCAATTGAGAGAGGAGTTACCGAAACAAAACCCTCTTTAAGAGCATATACATCCGTATTTCTGTCGTGATTGTTCAAAAAATCGCTGTCAATCCAGAAATAAGCACACCCACGTGGATCAAATCGTTCGACTATTCTTATATTAAAGACATTTCTCGCAAGTCTTGTTGCTTTGTAGTTGGCATTGTCTTTACCCATCGGAATATTTATATTGAGAACATCGACCTCTTTTGGCATCCCTTGTGAGAGCACGTGTGCAGAGACTGTCTTTAAAACTCGCTTTGCGAGACTAAAGTCGATTTCAGTTCTTGGATCGAATATATCAATGTTATGAGCTTGCACAGAAACCGCAATGGAAGGCACTCTTTGACTTGCACCCTCGAGTGCCGCTCCTACAGTACCAGACGTCATGACAGATTCCGTACTTACATTCTCGCCAATATTTATGCCAGATATCAGCAAATCGGGTTTTCTTTTCAGGATTGCATACTCTGCGATAAGCACTGCGTCGGTTGGAGTCCCTCCGATTGCATAAGCCTCGTAATCATTTACCTTTGCCGTTGACACTCTTATTGGCTCAAATAGTGATAGTGACCTTCCTACACCACTTTTTTGCGTAGAAGGAGCTACAATAACAACTCTGCCGAGGTTGCACACGGCATCTGCTGCCGCTGTGATGCCTGCAGAATGTATCCCATCATCATTCGTAATCACCATCAATTTCTCTTTAGTCATCGAAAGTCATCTTATGTTGTTTCATCACATTAATTTACGCTCGGTCCTCGCGACATTATGCGTCACAATATAACAGCATAGTGGCGTGCTATCATAATGACATTGCAACAAAGACGCTCCCAAATGACCTTTAGACTGAAATCTTTGCATTACTAGTTACGTGGTCATGATAACCTTAATGTCTTACTGAGGTAAGGTCGAAACGACGACGAACGTAAGCCGTCGTTGGATTTTAGCCACGAGGAACTAAATTGTACTCATTACTAAACTAAGACAAAGTCTATGGCTTTTTTAGGAGAAATTAAAGGATCCTATGAAGTAATTATTCGCAATCTGGGAAGTGAATCTATTCTTCAATGTATCGATGTGTGTACCAGATGTTGCAAGAACCTTCACGAGACACCATGCATGGTCCCACTGCACTTCGCGGTTCACATACTGTTCCGTAGAGCTGGCAATCGGTTGGGATCTTCAATCCCTGCAAAACGAGGTTACAAATGCATCCTGTTTTGATTTCCTTGCTGGTGAAGTCGAGCTCATACTTGTTCTTGGCGTCAAATTGATCAAATTCAGCTTTGATTGCGTATCCAGATTCCGGAATCACTGGAAAGCCCCGCCATTCGACATCAATGACATCAAACGTCCTTTGCATGAGTTTCTGTGCTTTAACATTTCCTTCATACTTGACTACTCGTGGGTAAGCATTTTCAACTTTGTGTTCGCCACTTATAATCTGTTTTAAAAGAAGATAAAGGCCATACAATATGTCAACTGGCTCGAATCCTGATACTACTTGTGGTACGGGGAACCCCTCATAAGGCTTTAACCCGGTTATGGTACATACGTGTCCGGGCAATATGAGACCGTCAATGTTCGCTCGGGATTCAGTAACTCTTTGCAGCAGCCAGTTGAGAGCAGGAGGGATTAACCGGTGGGAGCTCATAATCGAAAAGTTATGTGGTGGGGTACTTAACAACGCTACTGACGTCGTTGGGGCTGTTGTTTCGAAACCAACAGCAATAAACGCGACGTTATTTTTCGTCTTCTTTGCGAGTTCGATAGCATGCATTACACTTCCAACAACCTTTACATCTCCTCCAGAATTCGAAAGCGTCCCTTTGGACCCAGGAACTCTTAGAAGATCGCCATATGTGGCAACCGTTATCCCCTCCTGCGCAAGTTTTATGGCTGCATCGATTTCACCTTGAGGGGTGATACAGACAGGACAACCGGGCCCCATAACGACTTTCACGCTTTTCGGCAAAAGTGACCGCACTCCAAAGCGCATAATTGATGCTTCGTGCGTCCCACAGACATGCATTATCTTGATGGGGCTTCCATGGAGTCCAGCGAGTTCGTTAATTTTTCTCGAAAGCATTTGTGCAGTTTCGTTATCCCTAAAATTCAAGTTCACGCAAATCTCTCCTATAATACGCAAGAAAGACAGCTATATAATAAGTTACTGTTAGAATTATCATTTAAAAATTATATAATTGTAAATATATATGCAGTGCTATTAATATATATCGAACATTAAAAAAGCAGTATCTACTAGTTAAAATTGCGATAAACCCAAAAAGAGAAGTGAACTTGTGCATCACTTTTTTGTTGGAGTTTGTAGTTAGTAAATCAGTCAAATGTGCAACAGGCACAATACCAATGTCAGTGGGTAGAACTGTAGCCTATTCGCAGCTTAAATAAACGTTTTTATCGGTCTTATTCTGTATGTCGTTGAGTTCGCGGGAAATGGACTGTTCAATCATAATGTGGTTTAGTCTCGGATGAGCAAGCAAGTATTAGAGACACAGCTTATTACAATAACGTGTTGGACCAAGAAAAACTTCAAAAATGTAGGTAAGGTTAGCGCTTCACTTGGTAGCGTATAACGCAACAGGGGGCTCAGGCCATTTTTTTTCTACGCCTGTTCTTATAGGTACAATCGTGTCCTGCTACATTCAAGTAACACCGACTCTTCAAAACAGTGCGAAAACGCCGAAGTGCACCAGAGTAAAGTTACGCTCCTACACCACCACCGTTAATTCTTACATTATTGATTGTCGTAATATATGTGGTTTGTAAGCGATATGATCATTTCACCAATTGAACACATCCGATCCGTCAGCAACCTAAGTTACTTCAGTTTGTTCAACTTCATTCGTAGAATAGAGTGCCCCCTCACAGGATGGATACCCACCCAGTTAAATTAGCGCGCTAGGCGATCGAAACCATCTTGTTGTAGCACTAAAAATATGTTAACTTATTTATGAGTCAACCTACATATAAAAAACCTAACTTATAACACCGAGCTTTGATAGTTTTACTTTTGAATTTATTAGTAAGTTCTTTGGAAGTCTCTCAAGCCTTAATCTGCTCCGCTGAGAATCCCTTGCTTGCAAGAATGAACTTTACGCGATCTTTATGATTGCCCTGCAGTTCAATGAGGCCATCCTTAACTGTGCCGCCACAGGCTAACTTCGCTTTGAGGTAACTCGACAGATCTTCTAAGTCGATCTCATGGGGGTCTATCCCTTCAATGATAGTGACTTCTTTACCGTAACGTCGTCTATTTACTTTTACAGTTATTCGTTGCTGTTCTTTAGCGACTTCTTCGCATATACAAAGCTCTGTAGGTAGCCCGCAAACGTAACACATTCCAGAATTCATGCCTTTTAATTTACCTCCGACTTTGTTCGGTTAGTAGTTATGTACCCGTTGAGCTTACACAAACATTAAGGTTGTGGTATGTGCCAGATTACGGTGTTTAAATTACGTATAGTTGAAGACTATCGACCGTTTTGAGTTAAGGTTTCAGTCCTATCACATGTATAAGATCATTGTCACGCCCGCAGCAAACAAAAAATGCTTTTTTATTTTCAGATAATCGTCTTCGGCCGATATTTCTTACCACTTGAATGCGGCAAGGGTCAAGAGACTTTCGAAGACAATACAAAAACAGTAAGAGTTAATCATCGTAGTTACCATAAATAAGATATGAATTATGAAAAAATTTGAA
>CAYYMO010000083.1:0-9028 GCA_964472955.1 uncultured Methanomicrobia archaeon
GATGAAGCCTTATGTCAAGTGGATTATGCTCCCTAATGAGTAGCGCAGATGAATGGTCGATGTGAGGTGTCGAGAAATGAAAAAAGATCAAAATCGTTTCGTCTACTTGAGTTTAGATGATTTCCGTTATGAGGAGGATCGCATGGATAAAGATGCCATTACGGTTCACAGGAAACGGAATAAAAGCAATAAGCACCTGTATTGGTGATCAAGAGGACGAATCCTGGTTCAAAGGTTACGTCTTCTGTTTTTATTTTTTGCATAATCACTCGTACCAACGATGATACGTGCACAGACTGGCTGACTGAAAAATTAGGTTCTGGCAATTTTTTTGTTATTTTCTATATATTTATTTATATTGTATATACTAAAATTTGAAATAGTTTATTTATCTCAGAATGTATAGAGGTGAGAAAAAAATGGAGAGAAATAAGACGGAGCGTCTCAATATCTATGGTAAACGAAGCAAAGACGATCGAGATAAGGATGATGAGACGAAGTACGATAAATGGATAGTACTCCCAAACGAGTCGTATAAATGGGATTTTATCCTTTAAGGTGCTATTAGTGACTATGGTAAGGGTATGCAAAACAACGATAACTAACAAGATAAAGGTAAAAAGCGTTCTCCTGGAGAGTGTTAATTGGCTTGCATAAAGTAGATGCAGAAGAAGACAGTGAGAGAACAATGAGAACTCTGATGAACTATCTCTGCATTCTCGGCCTAAAAGGTGTCTAATCAATTAGCTGAATTTACTTATGTCTCTTTCGAACCCCTATAAAGGAGTTAAAAATGCATAACAAGAATAGCCGTCCGAGAGGAGATTATGACTTACAAGCTCTTAAGCGACTGGGATAAGGAAGAGATTAAAAATATCCTAAATGAGTATGTATTACCACAAAAACTTGATGAGTGCAGTAAAGAGATTACAGATTATATCTCAGAGATTAAACGCCCTCGTAATCTTGTATACACAACGCTCTGCTACAGATACAACATAGAACCATCAAGGGCATCAGAAGCAGCAGAGCGCCTGCATAAGCTTGCGTCATTTAATAGGTGATAGCAACGGTGAATTTCACAGTTGAATGAGTCTGGCGTGACGTCCCTTACTTTTTTGGTGGTTTCTGTTCTTAAATAAATACCATTAATGGTCCCATGGTTCCAATGTTCCCGGTGTGGGAGTGCAACATACCGCTTGAATTGTCCTTATAAAGATCATATCGGTGCTTGTGGTAAGCTAATGCGTGGCGCATGAAGTCTCTCATCCGTTACCTGTAGGTGCTAGTAACCGCATCTAGCGGTTACTTAAACTAAAGCAAATTAGTTCGATTGTGCTGCGTATCGTTTTCTTATCAGCATCATAGTGTGAGGTTTCAGCATCTTGCAATGAAAAATCTACATCACTTGAACCCCGGCTCCCGAAAGTCGGATGGGGTGATGAGACAAATGTGGAATTATATAATTTATTTATCTATCCTTATTTTATGTGCTAAAAGATAAAATATCCTTACCTCTCTTTAAATTGTATAAGTATGCAAGGCGATAACGTTAGGACAGCCAACCTGGGGCTAAAATGCTGTGGCATTGTTTATGCGAATGTAATGGTAGAAGAGTTGGACGGTATAGTAAACAAATTGCTAGGGAATGAAAATGTGCATCGGGTTAACTGCGATTGCATAGCTGAAGACTATAACCTGCAATTCACTGTAATAGCTGATGATTATTCACAATTGCAAGAAATTATCGAGTCACAGTGCAATTTTGACATCAAATTTCGATATGGTTATTTTAGTATTTTGAGCGCTTGAACCAGAATTGTTCCACAAACAAACTGGCAAATGAAAGTCATCATTAGTTCTTTTAAGCACTAATTCTTGCCTCGGTGCTATCGCTCCCTTAACATCTTTCTCGTAGATTATCCGCTGAGAGCTAAGTTTTTCGATTTTTTCCAATGTTGCGTACAAATGTTATACACATATAAGGAAATAGATGCCTGAAGAGGGGCATTCAATCCAGATATGCTTGGGTAAGAACATGAATTCTGTCTGATTGTTTCCATCAAGTTACGTCACTAAAGTTCTGACATGCGTTACACGGCACCTTGTCAGAAATGGCAGGTACTTGCAAGGGATTCGATTACTATTAGGGCATAGCAACTTCAATTCCATTCAAGTGTATATGCGGTTTAAGGATTAATATATAAAAGAGGATTTTACGAAAGATCCGTATCTAACTTACACCTTAAGTGAAGTAATAGAGGTAATGCTTATTTCTAATGATCCGTCAATCTTCAAAACGTCTGAAGGTGGGGCACGTATCACGCTTTCTACGACCCGCGCGGGCGCATTGGCCTGAGCGATATGAATCACTTTGACATACCGAAGCAATTTCGCGGTACCGCACCAATGCCATCGAACCAAAAGACAAACTTGCGCTGACGGGTTAGTGCCGCCAGCACGAGTTCCTCGTTGTTCGCGAACGTTTCGGCTCAATCTTAATTACTGCACGTATGCCACTGGCTCTATAGGTGATTCTATCAAAGGCATAGCGAATCACTTGACGGAGAACTGATTTGACTATGCGGGTGGGTAAAGGATAGGTTCGGAGTTCTTACATCTGATTAATGCAGTTTGAGTCGATCCACACGGAGGGCAACTAACAACCAACATGCATCATGGGGTTATGTTATCACATCGATTATTCTGATATTTATAGAGAGATGAAAAGCAGTATTTGTTTTTTCAATAAAGTACCCTTTTTGTGTGAAAGCTCTCGTAAGATTCGTTAAAATCGTCCGTTATTACAGATTTTATGACATAAGCCCGTATATTTACACGGCATAAAATCATGCTTTTATAAATAGGTGAAACTCAGCGTTGCTTTTTGGGGTCTGTACACTTCGTTCTCAATCTACCCAATCGCATTCTCCGACTGTCACCGCTTCGATGAGAATGTCCAAATTTTCGTTAAATTCATCTAATTCCTTCCGGATCTGTCTCCCTGTCTCAATAAGTTCTTTTAGCAATTCGTCATTAACTTCGACCACACAACCATCTCCTGATGCAATTGTTCTCATTCCACAGAGTTTCCATTCATTCCAACCCACACATTCGTTATATTAAACGTGCTGTGCTTCTGAACAATTTCAACAGACTATCAAAAACGGACTCCTAGAACCTGGTGACAGGCTTTCAGCGTATTGGTGAATAGAGACTGTTTGAAGGGGGGGGTCCTGCACAGCACAGAGCATCCTCAAGGCCGCGCGTGCAGGGCTGTATCCGATGAAGGAAGTGGATTTCATGGACGTTTACGTATTTTGTGTTTAGCCAAGATGAATATATTGCAAGTAATTTCTATAGTAGACTATATTTTTTTCTATTATAGTAAGTACTTTCAAACATTCTCAGCTGCAGCTGCTTTCTGAGTTATGGTTACGGTTCCAGTGGTCGATGAGTGGGGCGGCAGATCGAAACAAATTCCTTGTAGTAGACTACGAGCATGTGTGAAGGGATATTATCACGATATCATTATATTCATCCGTTCTATAGCAAATTGTCCCGCAAATTCTGGGGTAGTAACGTCAACTTTTAGATGAATGTTTGGTACCAGATGGCCCACACCTCATTATAAAAAAAGGTATACAAAGGTACACAAACATTCATCTTGCATCAGAATGCTTGAACGGCTGTATTTGGAACATTAACAATGAAGAATAAAAAGCTTTTCAACAAAAAAACAGTAGCACTCTAGGCACTATATGCCAAGGCTTTATCCAGAGACGACAAATGTAAACGTAAGGGAGAGGAAGTGCATAAAAAGTTGCTTGCGCTGCTAACTCATTACTAGTTTCTACTCTAAGTTCATTAGTTAATTATATCTCCACAGCTGGATATAAACGCGACCGTTGCAGCCAACATCTTAACAACACCCCACGTTAATATGATCGGAATTTGATTGGAGCGGGTTTTTGCTTCTTTCTTTCTACTTTACACACTCTTAGTAACTAAAATTCGTTACAGGCGCGTTTAGTATTATCTGCGGATGCATAGGATAGCGCATGTGTAGCAACAATAGCTCAGCTGCGCGGTTTTTATACTGAAGTCCGGCAGTTAGTGAGGGGGCCTGTTCTATCAAGTGTTTCGATAGTTGCGATCTTTTTGTGTCTGTATAACATCACTTTATAATACGATCTGGCGCGCAACGAATGAGGTCGCCAATTGCTTCAAGGAACAAGGGAGACTGACTAAGTGTAACTGTCTAAGGACTAACTACTTTGATATTTGAGTATGAGAGTCCCAAGGAGAAGAAGTCCTGGGTTGATGATTAAACGCGAAAATCAGTGATATAGAATACGACAACTGGGTTGTCCATGTCATTATACTATAAGAGAATGCTAACTGTCACTAAAATATATTGAAATAATTATTTTTATGTCGTTAAATATAAATATATACAAAATATATATATTTTTACTAAAAATATATAAATAAATCCCATTTTATTTACAGATCAATGACGCACGCAGAACCAATAGAAATCTATCCGCAAGTATTTCAAATTCCTGCTAAAAGACCTTCGTGTCACGTCTATCTTATATCAGGTAGAAATAAGAACGTACTAATTGACTCTGGGATTGACCTAAACTTTCCAAATTTAGAGAGAGCCCTAGACAGTATCGAGCTTAGTCGCGAGGATATTGACATTGTTATAAATACCCATGAACATTTTGATCATATTGGATGTAACAAATATTTTTATGACACTGCGATAATCTTTGCGGGAAAACTTGCTGCCGCGAAGATCACAGAGAGAGATGAATATGTTACTATGTATTGTTCTTATTCTGCGGATTACAAATTAACCAAGCCGCATATTTGGCTCGAAGATGGTGCAATAATCGATCTTGAGAACTTCAAGCTTGAGATATTGAATACGCCAGGACATACCTCAGGATGCATATGTATATATGACATTTATAATAAGCTGCTTTTTTCAGGTGATACGGTTTTTGCACGGGGTACACTTTCAGCCATAGCACCATCGGGAAGCGCTGGCGATTATATGAACTCAATGGAAATGCTTAATACAAAGAGAATTGAACGCATCTTTCCAGGGCACGGATCAATCTCAAGGACGCCATCGAAAGACATCAGACAGGCGTTAGAAAACGCAAAAGTAAAATTGAAAGAGGTAAAATTAGGTGATACGTGGTCTGAGTCAACACCGCTAGACAATCCTTTGTCCTAGTATGAAGTCTAGTTCGTTATCTCAAATAACGGCGCTCACCTTCTACCATGTAGATTACACGACACCCAATATTTACCGCATGATCGGCTATCCTCTCAAGGTATCGTATAATGAAAATGATGCTTGCGATGTCACGTACACGCTCGGGGGGACACGACCCGTCTGCAACGGTGTTCAGGAAGTCATTAACTATTTGTTTATATAAACTGTCGATATCATCATCTCTGGATTTGAAGGTCCTCGCTTTTTCAACATCCCCTTGAGCATAGGTTTTGATGCTATCCGCAACCATGCTCCTAACTTTTTGAAGCATCTCGTCAAACATCTCTTCAGATATTGCGACACGTATTGGCCTATCCATTACGAGCATCTCTTCAGCGATGTCTTGGGCGTTATCCCCTATCCGTTCAAGGTCAGTTATCATTTTCAACGAAGTCGCTATTACTCTGAGGTCTCCTGCCATAGGCTGTTCGAGCGCCAATAGCGACATACACTGGGATTCGATCAACTTATCAAGTTTGTCGATCTCGTCGTCGTTTGTTATTACTTTTTTTGCAAGAGTTGAGTCGTTGGTTTTTAGGGCCTTAGTAATATCATCGATGGATCTCATCGCTGAGTTGCCCATTTTTATTACGTTTTCTTGTAAATCTTCCAGTTTCTTGACGTACTTAATTCTAACCATTTTTTGACCTTGTTATTTCATTTGGATCGCTTATCCGAACTTCCCCGTGACATAATCTTCGGTCCTTGAGTCTTTTGGTCGCTCAAATAAATCTACTGTGGGGCTATATTCGATCATCTCTCCTAAAAGGAAAAATGCGGTACTTTGCGACACGCGCGCCGCCTGCTGCATATTGTGAGTGACGATTATTATGGTATAATCCTTTTTTAGTTCCCAAATGAGATCCTCTATTTTTGATGTGGCTATGGGGTCTAAAGCCGAACACGGCTCATCCATAAGGAGGACATCTGGTTCTACAGCCAATAGCCTCGCTATACAGAGTCTCTGCTGTTGGCCGCCGGAAAGTCTAAGCGCTGACTCGTGTAACCTGTCACTTACTTCTTCCCAAAGTGCTGCGTGTTTCAAACTTCTTTCAACGATCTCATCAAGCTGCTTTTTATCATGAACACCGTGAACCCGCGGTCCATATGCAATATTGTCATATAAAGATTTTGGAAATGGATTTGGCTTTTGGAAGACCATGCCTATCTCTTTACGGAGCGCAACAACATCAGTATTTTTGTCAAGTAAATTCATTCCGTTATAATTTACTTCCCCCGTTACTTTGACACCATCCACTAGGTCATTCATCCTATTGAGTGTTTTAACAAATGTGGACTTGCCACATCCTGAGGGACCTATTAACGCAGTTACCTCGCGTTCCGGTATGTCTATCGTGATGTGTTTTAGGGCTTGAAATGAGCCGAAATAGAGGTTCAGATCCTTTACGCTGATCTTAATATTCTTGTCCATATAGTTCCTCATGATCCTTTGAGCTTACAATCCTTTGAGATTTCGTATATACCTATTCATCAAGGTGTCAGTGACAAAAGTAATTACTAAAATGGCGATGACGAGAATTACGGCAGTTCCGTATGCCGTGGTCGTATCGCGGTATTCCGTAAGAACGTTATAGAGGTTTAATGTCATCGGTCTTGCAGGTTCCTGTAGACTTTTAGCTATATTTATTGCACCCCCAACGGTGAGCAAGATGGCAGCAGTCTCTCCTATTGCACGCCCCATCCCAAGGATTAGTCCAGTAATGATTCCTGGCAATGCAGTGGGCACCACCAGCGTCCTGATCATCTGCCACTTGGTCGCGCCAAGCCCAAGACCCCCCTCTCGAAGTTCAAGCGGAACTGTTTTAAGGGCTTCTTCTGAAGTTCGCAATGATATGGGTAATATCATAAATGCCAGCGTTAGCCCTCCTGACAATATTGACCAGCCCCCTGTGTACTCTTTTAGCGCGATAACAAAGAAAAGAAAGCCGAAAAGTCCGAGTATTATCGAGGGTATCCCTGCCAGTATTTCTGCTCCTTGGCGTATGACTTTCCTGAGCAGGCTCTCTCTTGTATATTCAGTAAGGTAAATCGCCCCTCCGATGCTCAAAGGAGCGGCAATGAGCAATGAGATTACCGTTACCTGTATGGTGGCTACAATTGTAGGATAGATGCCGCCACCGGTATGCCCCCACCCTGCGGGCCAGCCAGTCAAGAATTGCCAGCTGATGACCGGTATCCCGCCTACGAAAATATAAGCTAAGACCACAATAAGGATTACCAGCGCTGAAAAGCCGGCCGCCCAGA
Organism: uncultured Methanomicrobia archaeon; assembly: GCA_964472955.1. Taxonomy (GTDB): domain Archaea; phylum Halobacteriota; class Bog-38; order Methanoflorentales; family Methanoflorentaceae; genus DASPRZ01. The sequence goes on from CAYYMO010000083.1 coordinate 7,559, forward strand.
GCAGCCCGTATGCGATCTTTTCGTTGCGCTTTCGCCGGTCCATTTAAATTCGCCTCCGGAGTGCCAGATTCGCAACTCCCGTGAGAATCATTATTATAACAAAGAGTACTATCCCCATGGCGAACAATGCCTCTCTATGCGCTCCCGATGCATAGCCCATCTCGAGGGCAATTTGAGCAGTAAGTGTGCTGACCGGGCTTGTGACGGACGCTGGTATCCGTACTGTATTTCCAGCAACCATTAGAACGGCCATGGTCTCACCGATCGCACGCCCCATGCCGAGGATCACACTTGCCACTATCCCCGAACTTGCTGCTGGCAACAGTACACTCCTTATCGTCTGCCAGTGAGTAGCGCCAAGTGCGAGACTCCCTTCCTTGTATTCACGCGGTACGGCTCGTATCGAATCTTGGGAGATACTAATTACGGTTGGCAAAATCATGATTGCTAATATTATCCAGCAGGCAAGGACACTTGCACCAAACCCTCCAAACTGGCCCCTAATCCACGGTACGATGACTATAAGACCAAAGAACCCGTAAACTACTGATGGGACACCGGCAAGTGCATTTATCGAAGGCGTGAGTATTCTCCTCATGTAGGAAGGCGCTAGTTCTGCTAAAAACACTGCACATGCTATTCCTAGCGGCGTTCCGATTCCGATTGCTCCCAACGTTACTATCAGCGATCCGATAATTATGGGGAATATCCCCCATGTCCCATTAGTAAAGCTATCTGTTGGTTGCCAAATGTTACCTGTTAAAAAACTAGGGCCCACTTCGATTAAAAAAGGCAGACCCTGGCTGAAGATGAAGTAAATGATTAAGAATATAACGAGCACTGAAGAAATCGCACATAGTAATAAAAATAGTTCAATAAAACGCTCTTTTATATTTCTAACTCTTGCTCCTTTTAATATGCTGAGGTTTAGAGTGACTGGTTCCTTCGGACTGAACTGTTCTTCCGGACTGAGCGCGTCAGATTCTCTCATTATATTACTGTTAAAAAAGGGGGAAGGAGGTGATTAATTTTACGATTTTTGTTACTTCGCCTCACTAATTGGCACTTCCCCGTCAGCCTTTAACAAGGCTTGACCGCCACTGCTGAGGACATAATCCAAGAAGGATTTTGCAAGACCCGTTGGGCTGCCTTTCGTGATTAAGAGGTAGTCCCGCTGAATCTTATAGGTTCTATTCGCGATGTTATCTGCCGTCGGTGCCACACCATTGATGCTCACTGCTTTAACGATAGGCGTTACTTCCGCTGACGATATATATCCTATCGAGTTGGGATCACCTGCAACAAACGATCTGACCGCGCCGGTGGATGACTGCGTCATCCCTCCCGTCGAAAGGTTTCCACCATTAAGTACGAGGCTCACTACCCCATCACGAGTACCCGATCCGGCTTCGCGGTTTATAACGTTGATCGGGGCATTCTTTCCTCCTACTTGGGCCCAATTAGTGATAT
>CAYYMO010000084.1:0-5915 GCA_964472955.1 uncultured Methanomicrobia archaeon
AGGTTTTCCCTCCAGACGTTATTGACCAATTTGATATTGTTGTCGCTCCAATTCACGCAGCAACCCCTTTGATAGAAAGAGCAAGGCTTCTAAAGATCCCTGTGATGACACATCACAAAGTCGTCGGTGACATCTTGCGGGAATCTAACGCTTTAAGTGACAAGCTCGTATTTGAAATCACAGGGGTGAGGGGCAAGACCACCGTGTCTTTACTTTTAGCGGGGTTGTATTCCGATAAACAACTTCTCTTGTTAAGCAGCACGGGGCTTGAGATCTACGACAGAGGTAACTGTATCGCAAAAGAGAAGTTGAGCATAACTCCCGCAAGTATGTTGACAGCGATTGACACCATTGACGTGCGTCAGCTAAACCCTGACGTCTTAATATTTGAAGTTTCCCTGGGAGGTTCGGGAGTGGCGGATATCGGCATTATCACCTCACTTTTGCCCGAATACAGAATCGCGTCAAATAGTAGATCATCTACAGAAGCGAAGTTACAGATGGTCTCAAATGCAAAGAAGGGATCACTTATCGTTGCCGGGTCATGTGAGGGAGATACAGAGTTACTAAGCGTTCATTGTAACTCTTTCGGTAAGCGGGGCTCGAATGTGTCTTATGACGATGGAAAGAGCAAGGATAGGACGATGAAAGCCGTGTACGATCAGCTCATGACAATCGATGGTTCTTTCATATCAGGTGAAATAGCATTTACCTCCGCGGAACATTACGATTTAGATTCATACGCTAATTCAATCCTATGCTTCATTACCGCAGCACTTTCTGCAAACAGCGATCCAAAGAAGATCGCATCCACATTAACTACATTTAAGGGCATCGAAGGGCGAATGTCGCTTGCTAGGGTGAAAAATAGACTACTAATTGATAATTCGAATTCTGGTCTCACACCAGCCTTAGCAAGACATGCGATAACATATGGGTTGGAATTCAAAAAACGGGGGAACAAGGCAGTACTTATTATCGGAGAAGAAGCCCATAATGTATGTGAAGGAATGAATCCAGAAGAAGTTGCACTTATTTCTTTGGATAGTACCTTAGATGGTGTGATACTCGTAGGAGAAAGAATGCACTCCAAAAGGAGCCGAGTTATACAGGCTGCTAGTTTAGAAACTGCGTTGCCAAAAGCTCTTGGTCTAACGAAGGAAGGGGATATAATAATATCATGTGTCAAAAAGTGGAGGTAGCACGTTGTCCACGCATAGCGACGTAAATGATGACAATAGCGGTGAGGGCATCATGCACCCTCGCCCAAGCTCTATAGTAGCAGCCCTTTACACTTTACGGGATCTTGAAACTGACGTCGTCATCATACACGGTCCTCCAGGCTGTTGTTTTAAGCACAGCAGGCTGCTTGAGGAGGATGGCATTAGGGTTGTCACTACAGCAATGGACGAGACAAATTTTGTGTTCGGTGGGCGCGAGACTCTAAAAAATGTGATGATGCGATCAATAGAACTTTTCCATCCAAAGCTTATGGGAGTAGTAGGAACTTGTGCCAGCATGATAATCGGGGAAGACATGCATCAAGCCGTAGAGGAGGTAAGACCTCACTGCCCAGTAATAGAAGTTGAAATTCACGCCGGTCACCACGATAATACTTACGGTGCGATCGTCACTCTTGAAGCTGCCGTCGAAGCGGGTGTGCTCGATGCTGCCGAATGCGCTCGACAGAAGAGGTTGTTAATCGAGGCGACAGAGCTAGAAAAATTCGCAGGGGTAGCAAGTCGGGAGTATATAGCACCTTCGAGAGGAGATGTAAAATATTCGGTCGCCACAGAGCTTATAACTCTTTTAAATGAGGGAAAGCGTGGCATTATTGTTTTAAATGCGAAAAAAGAGACGGCTTATCAATTCGCCGATGTCGTAGCGGCATTAGTTGAGATTTCACAAGATATGGGCGTGGGACATCCCATTACCATGGCAAATCTCGACGTCGGCGTGGGTTTACCGAGGTTGCGAAACCATGCACGAAACATCCTGCATGACCTCGAAGAAAGCGGAATAAAAATAGATCACATAACGGGGGGACTTGATGAGTACCCCATTACGGGGCAGGTCGCCGGAAAGTTGATACATGAGTATTACAGGGATTACGATTTTGTGGTGCTCTTAGGGGTTCCACACGCCGTTCCAATGAAAAGCTTAGAGGGCATGAAGATATTTTCAGTCACTAATGGGCCGAGACAGGTACTACCTTTAAAGGAGCTTGGACACGATTTTGTAGTGGTCGAAATAGATCTTCATCCGAAGACTCTTGGAGTAGAACATATCGTGCCATCAGAGCTTGGTAATACACTCCGAGCATTAAACAGAGGATCCTAACGGATTAGAAGATCGAGAATGCAGAGTGGTAACAAAAAGTATATTGGTATTTACGGTAAGGGAGGGATCGGAAAATCGAGCACTGCATCAAATGTGGCAGCAGCGTGCGCTGAGACAGGCAGTAAAGTGATGCTGATCGGCTGCGATCCAAAAAGTGATACCTCAATAACGCTGTTACGCGGACAGAGGATACCAACTATCCTCGATCTTATGAGGCTAGGAAAGGATATTGACGAAGAGGATGTGGTATTTGAGGGTTATGCAGGAGTGAAATGCGTTGAAGTTGGCGGTCCAGAACCGGGTATAGGATGCGCTGGACGAGGCATTATCGTGGCAATCCAAGTGCTGAGAAAAGTAACGGATGCAATCCACACTAGTGACCTTGTAATTTATGACGTCCCTGGAGATATCGTGTGCGGAGGCTTTGCCGTCCCCATCAGAAAGGGGCTCGTTGACGAAGCGTATATTTTAACTTCTGGAGAATATATGCCCCTTTATGCTGCTAACAACATATGTAAAGGCTTGAACAAACTTGGAGCTCGGCTCGGAGGAGTGATCTGCAACTCGAGAGAAGCGTCAAACGAAGAAACAATCACTCGGCGGTTTGCAGAAGGTCTTGGCAGCAAACTTATTGCGTTTATTCCAAAGGTTAAAATCGTCCAAGATTGCGAACGTGCGGGGTTATCTGTAATTGAAGGCTGCCCCCGTTCGAAGATCGCCGACATCTATAGAGAATTGGCAAACGAAATAATGGGCAACTGGGAAAGTAAAATACCAGAGCCTCTTGATGATGAGGCGTTACGGGCGATACTTCTCCTATACGAATAAATAATGGGACGGGTCGAAGTGAATATCCCACGGCTTCTCCTTTCAGCTGACAGAAGTTCGGCAGGCAAAACGACCGTGACAGTCGGACTTATGTCAGTTTTACGCCAATCAGGATTTAAGGTTCAGCCCTTTAAGGTCGGACTTGATTACATAGACCCGAGTTATCATATGGCAGTCGCCGGTCGACCTTCACGCAACCTCGATGGGTTCTTAATGGACGAACGGGCTGTGCGAGAGACGTTTTCACACGCCGCGAAAGGTGCAGATATAGCGATCATAGAAGGAGTCAGAGGGCTATATGAGGGTTTTGACAGTTTAAGCGATGTTGGGAGCACTGCTCAAATCGCCAAGATTCTCAAAACCCCTGTCATATTGCTGATAGACGCGCGGAGCATAACAAGGAGCACGGCAGCTGTGGTCATGGGATATAAAGCGTTTGATCCAGAAGTGGATATACAGGCCGTTATTTTGAATAAAATTGGAAGTCCCGTACACGGCAAGAAGGCAGCAGAAGCCATCCAACATTATACTGGAGTTGAGGTCATAGGGCAAATTCCAAGAAGCGACTCCCTGAACATGACAATGCGGCACCTCGGACTTGTACCCGCAATCGAAGGGATTAAACGGCAGGAAGGCTTTCAACAACAACTTAGTACGATCGAAGATACGATACGGTCTTCTATTGATATTGATAGAGTAGCAGAGATCGCAAAGAGTTCGGAGCCTTTAGATCGCAGTAGCCCTCGGTTATTCAGGAAGACACAGAATAACCAGAAGAGCGTTACAATAGGAATAGCATACGACGAGGCCTTCAACTTCTATTATAGCGATATGTTCGACCTGCTTCGTTTAAATGGTGCACATATCTCCTATTTCAGCCCGTTGAGAGATGACAAACTTCCAGATGTTGACGGCATATACATTGGCGGGGGATACCCCGAACTCTTTGCCAGTGAGCTTGAACGTAATAAAAGTATGCGGGTATCCATGAGAGAGGCATCAGATACGGGTATGCCCATTTTTGCCGAATGCGGCGGCTTGATGTACCTCACCGAATCTTTGGTGTATAACAGTAAAATCTTTAAAATGGTCGGCATCGTACCAGCTCTTACAGATGTGACTCACAGGAGAACTATTGGCTATACGGTCGGGAGGACTCTTAGTGACACGATTATAGGACCAAAAGGTACTGAATTCCGGGGACACGAATTCCACTACTCAGAAGTAAAAGAGGCGAAAGAGGATCTAACTTTTGCCCTTAAGCTAGAAAGGGGAAAGGGAATCTCTAACGGATATGATGGGATAAAGATCGGAAACACCCTTGCATCGTACTCACACCTCCACCCCTTATCATATCCAAATCTGCCAGCTAATTTTGTCAAATCATGCGTTAAGTTCAAGGATAAAAACGCTCACAAAATTGCATGATGACTGGGATCATATCGATAGTCAAAAAACTATTAACGTACGTTAAACACGATATGAAAAATTGAAGATGGAGCGGGACAATGCCACGCAACCTGGTTTTAGGAGAATCTTCCGAAACTGTCCAAGCGCATCGTTTCGAGAAGCGCAAGCGAGGTAGACCGAAGGTCATTTCTGATTTTATGGAAGAGCACTTGTACAAACCGTACGTGTACTCTGACGCCGTAAAAACGCGGCGAGGACATTTAAATGAACATTATCGTTTTCAAGCTCTTTCTGCATTGATTGTCGATGAAGAAGATGGATGTATTGATCCCCAATCAGCCGGTTTTGAATTCAAATGGCTCTATGATGACGATGTTCATTCACACAAAAATCCGCAAGCGTACCGTAAAACAATACTCACCGAATTAGGCCGATTACAAGATCCCAGTTTAATAAGGGCTGTTGCCCGAGAGGTGTGTGCACTAAAGCCGAGAGCGAAAGAAGCTGTTGCGATGATTCGACAGCACCGTGTAAAACAATTGTCAGCCCCCACCATGGAGCGCAAAGATACCCTACTTGCAAAAGAACTCGTTGATGCTGCGTTGAATTATTTAAGGCGATATCCAGGGACACCGTTTAGCGATATTTATACTGCGCTAAATTACGTGCACATCCTCATGCGCACAGCTGAAGGGTTGCCCAATTGAGGGCTCCAGCGCAACATCTCTATTTCTTATAGGATAAAGTATCACTGAACCCGAATGATGACCACCACTTCATACGGCTTTAGACGAGCAGGGACATGGTTACCTATCACGAAGAAACATTTCATTCTGAATTAGAACGAAGCCACACATGAATTAAGATGTATATGAGTCAAAGACATGGTAAATAGCAGACATAAAATCTTGTTCGTGGGGAATCGACTACCTGATGGACGGACTCCCAAGCGCACTTAAAACCGATTTCAAGTACCGAATCGTGTAACGTGCCGGCAAGCTCATTACCTGCGTGTGGACTAGAAGTATCTACCGTCGATAAAATAATATTGGATGGCATTGTTATGGTAGTGAGTTCTCCAAGTAATTTGATCGGTGGCTAGAGCTGGCAACGTGCCCATGTGCAGAAGGTAAAAAGGGTGCAGCAAGCGCGGAGTATCACCAAGTTTGAAGATAGCAATCGGATAACTCACCCGACAAAAAACACGAGCCGAATCGAGCCGTGGTGGAGGATTATATGAACATGTTGTATGGTGACGTTTGGGGCGAACGATCCGCAATCCAAGATATCTCCCTCGCCTCAACCCTCACCTTAGGGCAGCAGGAGTACGACGCGTG
>CAYYMO010000085.1:0-6570 GCA_964472955.1 uncultured Methanomicrobia archaeon
AACCTCCGAGTCGAGCGGTGCAGCAGTACCATCGACATCACCCTTGTTCCAGCGATCGAAATACTTTTTGACGGTCTCTTCGGGGTTCATTTCACATCACTCTTCTATATCCTATCTCATCTGAATTCCCTTTGACAACTGAGCTATGACGCTGGAAGCGTCAAGGTACTCCCTCACCACGTCTATCTTGCCCTCCGTATTGATGTGATACACGAAGCACTTGGCCACTTTGTGTTTCCGGCCAATGAGACTGATCGGGTCTTCCGGAAACGGCCACCCCTGTTGCTTGAAGAAATCGGCTACGTCTTCGGTAAAAGTGCCGATCTCCCAGCACTCAAAGACCCCCCATTCCTTGGTGGCAAGGTTGCTTATGGCGACTAGTTCTTTTTGACCAGCCCCTCCCGCTTTCATCCACGGAATGACCTCCTCCTTCCCTTTGATTATATGGTTCTCGGGCATCAAATCCCATTCAACATCATCAGCAAGCAGGGCTTCAACGGTAGCCACATCACCAGACACGACTGCCCAGATGAAGGTAGAAAAAGGTGTCGCCGTTGACCCTGGTTGCAATGCCTCATCATTCATATCGGTTTGTTGCATGGTTCTTCCTCTCCTCATACAGTACTATGGTTACAAGCCTCTGCAGGGGGCCGGCCTGTCGTGTCTCCACGAACTCTTCTAAATTATCATTGTGCATCTTTTCTGAGAATGCCCGGAAAATGTGCATGTTGTCCTTTACCAATTCGGTACTCATTTCGTATCACTCCTATCCATCTATCCATCTATCTATCCATCTATCTCTTCTCGATTGACTGTAATCAACCTCCACTCATGCCACTAGGTAAGAAGGGTATTAAGATTGTGGCGACAATTTTCGCCGTTTACTGACAACATTCTTATAGGCACAAGTGCAATTTCTCTCTCATGCGCAGACTTATTGTGGAGATTTCCAGCAGAGAGTTCAGCAAATTAATTCCCGAATGGCCGATACAGAAAGTAAGATCGATGGAAGTCCTGCACTTTCTCAGGCTCGATTACAAGGAGGTTGCTATGATAGTGAGAGTAGAATTCAACGAGCCGAATGTCAGCATTGAGGACATATTCCCTGCTGACCTGGCTGAGGTACAGCTCCTCGAGCACGAAGAAGGAAAAGAGAAAGAGAAAGAGAGCGGAATCTACACCTTTTTTATAAAGGCCCTCCGTACAGGACCCGATCTCACAGCAGTGAGAGGGTACGTCTCCTTACCATACGAGATACGGGATGGAAAGGTAAAAGTTACGCTCCTCGGAAGCGCGAAGCAGGTAAGGAATTTTATCAAGCCACTTGAGGATGCGGGTGTCCGCTATCGGGTGGTCTCATTTACGGATGCACAATTCTCGCCTCACTCGCCGCTGAACCGTCTGACAGAAAAGCAACGGAGGGCCCTTATCACGGCATATACCCTCGGCTACTACGACGTGCCGAAGAAGATAGGCCTTGTGCAGCTTGCCGAACGGCTTGACCGTGCACATTCCACGTTGGATGTACAGCTGAGGAGGGCAGAGAGACGGCTGCTGAATCATATAATAAATGAGTCATGACGCCTTCAGAACTTCTTGGCGAATATACCGAATTGGTAGCCGTTCTTACCTATTAATGTTATTACCCCGACCACAAGTCTCCTTGTCTTGGCATCAAACTCGCAAGTGAACGATGCTCGACTCTTTCCTCTCATCATTATAGTCCATGAATCTTCGCACATCTGCGCTCAGTGAGTCTCGTGGGATGTTTTTAAACATCGGGAACTGGTCTATCACGGTAATGCGGTTGTCCCATTTTGTAAATTCATTCGCATCTTTTAGCGCCCACTTGCTAACCCCCCCACAGAAGGATGTCATGAAGCCGAGTATTGCCTCCTCCTTTTTCTTATCGCTGAGCTGATTCCACCACGCTTCGATATCTGTCCACTCTTTACCTTTCGGTTTGATTGGGATCTTAAGTGTAGCTATCATATCGTTCATCTTATCTTTCTGATCCTGTGGTGCCTTCTCCCACCAGTCCTTCAATGCCTCCGTCCATGCTGTTCTCATCGTATCTCGTTGTTCCGGCGGAAAGATGGACATCCATGCACCAAAGACATCAAATACAATTTCGCTGCCAGGGAAATTATCCGCTAACATCGAAAAAAACTGTTGTATCTGCGCTTCCTCAAAGAAATGGAACACCCCACCCGCTATCATGAATACCCCGTTTTCGGTATGTTTGACGTCCTTGCACCAGCTCGGGTCAAGGAGGGATTTCGCGATGTACGTTACCCTGTCAGGTTCCGGGAGTAACTGCTTTCTCATCTCGATGACAGGAGGAAGGTCGAGATCATACCAGTGAATCAGCCCGTTATCGACCCGGTAAAACATCGTGTCAAGTCCCGCGCCGATATTGACAATGGATGCACGAGGGTGTTCGGTGATGTACGCTTTTATCTTATCGTCGAATTGCTTTGCCATTAGTGCAATTAGACCGAATATAGGCAGCAGATTTCCTTTAAGAGAGATATTTAACAAAATACCCACGAACGGTGCATCACTTGTTGAGAAGTCAAAGTCAATTTTTTCGACGAGTTCAATGGCTTTCGCGTCATAAAATAGTGAGCTGTACTGCTTGCTCAATTGTGCCCGGCCCCATAAACAAAATAACAGCGTCTCCGATACGCCGCTCAAATCAACCTTTATTTTGTCTTGTTGCATGTCTGCTACTCCTATTGTTTAACCACTCTCTGCATCAAGCAGGAGAGGTGCGTGTGCCACTTGCGCAGCTCTACATCCGTGAAATATCACACCAATCATGTGCACGTTCATAACGTATGTTAAGCATAATATGACTTATGCCATCACATGTGCAGGCAGGGAGGAACAGCGGTGAGGCCGCACAAATAGCTGCAACGATGCATAAAGCTTGTAAAAGTATAACAAGGTCAAATTTTAAGATAGCTCAGTAAGATCTGTGTTTCCGAGCATGTTTTCATGCCTTACCGCTCCGAGTTACGTGTGTAGTTCACCCTTCGACGCATGCCTCTCATCATTTTAAGGTCACTTGAACTATCTATTTCCTCGGTCCTGAGGCATTCAAATTTTTTTGAAACAACTATGTATGCTGCTCAGGCGAACGCACGGATGGGAGACTACACCGTTTTTCTGGAACGCAGAATTCAATCATAGCACGGGTCAGATGGAGTGATTAGACCCCTAAATGAACAATGGTATACGCATTGATTTGGTCGCATGAATCCATAATTTTCAAAGCTTGCTCGCCCCACGCCGGGTTGCGGGTAATAGCAAAGAGCGGAATCTGCTCGATGAGGTTCAGACGTCCGTCCCATCCTGTGATGATACGTGCATCCTCCAACTCCCACGTTACTACCACGTCGGTCATATCGACGTCTTTTAATGAGCGGTTAATAGCCGATGCTCCAGCCTTCGAGTTCGCATCGAAGACGAGTTCTGCCCCTGGCAGCACGTCGGCGAGGGACGAAAGGAAGTACCTGGCCTGTGCCTCTTCAAACCACACTAAAACACCGCTTGCGAGTATGAAGAGGCCATTATCTGTATGGTCAATGTCGGTCCACCAGCTCATGTCAAATAGTGATTTTGCAATGTACGATATGCGGTCAGTCTCTGGCAGTAGCTGCTTGCGGAGAGCGATGACGTTCGGCAAATCGAGGTCGTACCACTCGATTAACCCGTTATCGACACGGTAGAACGCAGTATCAAGTCCCGCGCCGAGATTTACCACAGAGGTTCGGGGATGCGTGCCTATGTACGTCCGTAGTTTATCGTCGAATTGGCGTGCTCGTGCCGCAAACCACAGGCCATTCCAGACGGTAAAGCGTTGTTCGAAAGCTGAAAAATCGTACTGAAGGTGATCGACAAGCTCGATGGCTTTGGGATCATTCAGCAATGAAGGGTACGCTTTGCTTATCTGTGCTCTGTGCCATAGCGGAAGCACTAAGGTTTTTTCCAGTGGGCTTAATTCGACACGCATAGCTCGTATAGGGGAGCACGTAGATAATAAGGTTTCTCGTACGTGCTAGGGGTGCTTGCATAAGCACTCGTTGCCTGAGGATGTATATGATGTGTATCGGGGGTATTGGAAGGATATTTGGTTAATCCCAGCTCTCGACGGGTTCTCATCACGGCCCATAATCTCGGCCACTATGATATACCGAAGAAAATAGGGCTTGTGCAGCTTGCCGAACGGCTCGACCTGCAATTTCAACGTTGGATGTGCATCTAGGAGAATAGAGCATCGCTTGCTTTATCACATAATAAATGAGTCACTCTTTAACTTCTCGTATGCAGTGGCAGCAGTGGCATAGCCACGATCTTTAAGATCAAGGATTTCTCTTTTTGTCCACCACTGAAACCGATCGTTTATTGTTTACAATAAATCGATAGACTTATAGTAGTAAATTAAAAGTAGCACCAGAGCGCCCTTAGTAAGGCTTATCTTCTATAACTTTAGATTTACTCGCGGCTAAATACGCACGGACGAGTTCCTGCTATGATGGCTGCCCGCCGCGTGAAGTATTGAGAGAGGCACGTATGAAGACTCTTCGATCGTCCATTATTACCCTAACACTCGTCCTCCTTCTTCTCGTCGCAGGACTCACACCGTGTCTGTGTTCCGCTCAAGCACAGCAACTCTCTTCCTTCCCCACTCCCACAGCCAACAACGTAACCCTGTCCCGTGGCCCCACCGGTCCCGCTGAACTCGCCTCCTTCCTCAACACAACGATCACTGCCCAGCTCACAAATTACCATATTCCCGGGGCCACAGTCGCGGTGGTGAAGGACGGCAACCTCTTCTATACGAAGGGGTACGGCTACGCCGACGTGGAGAACAAAACGCCCGTAGACGCCAACGTCTCGATGTTCGAGATCGGCTCAGTGACCAAGGTTTTCACGTGGACCGCAGTCATGCAGCTCGTCGAACAGGGTAAGATCGACCTTCATGCCGACGTCAACACCTACCTCAAGGGCTTCAAGATCCCGGCGACGTACCGACAGCCAATCACCATGGAGCATCTGATGACCCATACCGCCGGGTTTGAGGAGCAGCCGAAGGGACTTGCAGTTTCCGACCCCAAGGATATTCAGCCTCTCGGCACGGTCCTCGCCCAGACCATCCCTGCGCGCGTATGGCCTCCCGGACAGGTGTGGTCGTACTCTAACTGGGGGGCAGCACTCGCCGGCTACATCGTCGAGGAGGTCTCGGGCATGCCCTTTGATCAATACGTCAAGGAAAATATCTTCACACCACTTGGCATGAACAACACGACGGTCGAGCAGCCGGCACCACCGCAGCTCGCACCAAACGTCGCCAAGACGTACGCCTATAACAATAGTCTAGGTATATTCGAGCAAAAGCAGGACATGGTTGTTCAGCTTGCGCCTGCCGGAGCCATCCACAGCACAGCCCCCGACATGGCGAAGTTCATGATCGCGCATCTTAACAACGGCACGTATAACAACGCCCGTATCCTCAACACCTCGGCCGCCCAGGACATGCACCGCGCTCACTTCACCCCCGATCCCTATACCAAGTTCGGTCTCGGGTTCTTTATGGGCAATCAAAACAATGAAAGCAACATCAATCATGCGGGTGACACGTACTATTTCCACACCCAGTGCTTCCTCTGGCCTGAGCATAACGTCGGCCTCTTCGTCTCCTATAACAGTCTTGGAGGGGCTCTCGCGGGGTACGATCTTAAGCAGAAGTTCCTCGACCACTACTACCCCTACACTCCCGTCCCACCAAGGCCTATGAAATCTAACAACGCACCGAGCATCTCAGGCACCTACCAGAATACGCGGAGCGTGGGCAATATTCCACAGATTGTGGATGTGGTCGGCTATCTGAATGGCACGCTCCAGATCACCTCGCCCACCGCACCAAACATGTCCGTGAACTTCGTGGAGGTCGCCCCTCTCGTGTTTGCAAATCCAAGTGGCAATGCTGTCAGTATCTTTGGGTCATACCATTATATCTTTACCACTGGCAGCAACGGCGCCTACTTCCACGGCGATGCTTTCCCGCAATACTACGAACACCTCATTCCCTTGTTCCACGACCCACTCAACAACCTTGCTGCGTGGGATGTCCAGGGACCGTGGCACATTACGAACGATCAGAGTGTCAGCCGTCCGACCAGCGCAATGGTCAGCATTCCAGGCGGCAGCGTTGTGAACGCATCAATAACGCTCAAAACCCCTCTTGACCTGACAAGTAAATGCGGAACGATAATATCCTTTAATGCGAGACAAGACATCGTAGAAAACCACGCCCAGGCCTATCTCGAAGCGTCGAGAGACGGCATACACTGGGATGCAATTGCTCATGGGTCACACCCAAGCGGGTGGATGTGGCTGTGTTACAGCCTTACGGACTACGATACCTCACCATACCTTTATATTCGATTTGGGCTGGCAACTGATGGCAACACGACTTCGAGCAGCAGCATTTATATCAATAACGTAACCGTCTCGGCCTTGGACCTGCCGAGCGCAAAGCAGAGGGACGTCTTCTTTGGTGAG
>CAYYMO010000086.1:0-3877 GCA_964472955.1 uncultured Methanomicrobia archaeon
CTGAGTCAAACTGATAAAGAACTTATAGTTACTGGATGCGCCTCCAAACCACTTCACGAGACAATAAGCTCAAATTTCCCCAATGCTAGGCTGATGAAATACGATCAAGTGCCTCGATACGTTACGTCACTTTACAGGCCTGAAACAAACGTCACTCAAGAGAACAGCGTCAAAGCTACCATAAAAATTGCTGAAGGGTGTAAGGGATTTTGTAGCTACTGTATTGTACGATTGATTAGGGGGGGACTGAAGAGCAGGGGTGTTGACGACATCTTGACAGATGTCGAATCAAAGGTGGAAAAAGGCGCTAAACAAATTCTTCTCACAGGCCAGGACGTTGGCGTATACGGTTTGGACAACGGATTGAGACTCCCAGAACTTATTAATGCTGTCGCAGAACTTGACCAAAACTTCAAAGTCAGGATTGGTATGATCAGTCCATCGGCTCTTGATGATATTGTTGATGAGCTGATCGACTCGTTTAAAAAACCAAAAATCTATAAGTTTTTGCATTTGCCAATACAGTCAGGTTCCGCAAGGATTTTACATTTAATGGGCAGAAATTATAGCATTTCGCGTTTCAAAAGAAATGTAGCTAAATTTAAAGCTGAGTTCAACGATTTAACTTTATCAACGGACTTTATAGTCGGATTTCCGTATGAAACAGATCATGATTTTAAATTGACGTTAGATCTGTTAAAAAAGTTGAAACCTCTTAAAGTGAATATCACACGGTTTTCAAGAAGAGAGGGAACCGAGGCATCCCATATGCCTCAAATTCCACACAGAACGGTGAAAGAGAGGTCAAGAATATTAACATTAGAACATCATAAACTAGCATATTTTGAAAATAAAAAATGGCTAGGAAGAAAATTTAACGCACTGGCAATAGAGAGGGGTAAGGGATGCAGTACTGTCCTATATAACGACTTCTATAGGCCTGTTGTTGTGAAAGGAGAGTTAAAACTTGGTTGCAGCTATGATGTGGTAATATGTGAAATTACACCGACTTACTTAATCGGCAATCTTACAGCCAATTTTAACTCAAACTCCGATAATTGAGGCTCATTGAGAGAAAAAATGAATAATAATTTATACAATAACAACTGTTGTTTACGGTATGCATGGGCCTAGATATCGCTTTAAGCTCGATTGGCAAACTTTTGTGGTCGTTTTTGTGATCTCTCTGATATTATACCTGCTGCCCTACTTAAAGGAACTTCTCATCATCACCGCTATCGCTGCAGTATTTTACCTATTTATAAAGAGCTTATATTGAGCTATTAGTAGATCAATCGTTGGATGTTCGCGTGATGTAATTGATTCATTCGTTGATCAGTATCACGCAAGACATTACCCGCTTCTATAAAGCATTTATATACTGGCGTTTACACCTACTGTACGTCATTACACAACTAGACTAAACAGGGAAACGAAATACTGGTTCTCTTCGTCGGAAGGTACGAAATGCGGCTATTGTTGATTCACTCAGATTTCATGGAATATGAAGTGAAGAAAGGGACTAAATATGCTGAAAAAGTTGAAGACTCCCTAAAGCGTGCAAAAATGGAAGATGTGCTCACAGCTTTTATGGCGGTTGAAAGAGGCGATGATGATGATATTGATGCTACCGTTGAGGAATCAGTCGCTTCCATACGGGAGGTGGCTGAAAAGGTTCGGACGAAGAGGGTGATGATCTACCCGTATGCTCACTTAAGTTCGGAGTTATCTTCTCCAGAAGTAGCCATTGACGTTATGGAAGGCATTGAAGCCTCTCTTAATGATTACGAAGTCATAAGAGCGCCATTTGGATGGTATAAATCCTTCACGATAAAATGTAAGGGGCATCCGCTGTCTGAACTTTCAAGATCAATAAGACCCGAGGCCAAAGTAGAGAAAAAACACGTTGAGCACGAATTTTACGTCATGGGGATTGACGGTAATCTAGTGTCTGCTGCTGAATTTGTGACGAATAACCGCGATCTAGCGGACATCATAATTTATGAATTAGGTCTCTACGTAGCGAAAGAACAAGGAATGGAGCCCCCTCACATCAAGATAATGAAGGATAAAGAACTCGTGGATTATGAACCGCTATCTGATGCTGGGCATCTACGCTGGATGCCTAGGGGTAAACTCATACGCGATATCCTGATAGATTATGCTTTTTCACTTGCAGTTGATTATGGCGCTATGCCAGTTGAAACACCAGTGATGTACGATCTTGCAAATAGAGCAATTTATGAACACGCCAGCAAATTTGGTGAAAGACAATATCGATTAAAGGCCGGCACACGTGACATGATGCTCAGGTTTGCCGCTTGCTTTGGAATGTTCAGCATGATGCATGATATGCATCTGACAAAAAATGATCTTCCTCTCAAGCTCTACGAACTTTCAACTTACTCATTCAGATTCGAACAAAGGGGAGAAATTACTGGTTTAAAGCGTCAGCGGGCGTTCACGATGCCCGACATGCACACGGCGTGCAATGACGTCGAAGATGCAAAAAAGTATTTCGAGGAGCAACTTAAAATCGGCTTCCAATCCGGGGCAGACCTCGGCATAAACTATGAAGCTATATTTCGAAGCACTAAGGAATTTTATGGACAGAATGAAAGATGGGTTAAACAACTAATTAGAGACTTTGGAAAACCTTTTATAATTGAGCTTTTATCAGGGCGTACTCATTATTGGATATGCAAATGCGATCTTGCCGCGGTTGACACCTTTGGGAGGCCTATTGAGTGCCCAACTGTGCAAATTGACGTTGAGAGTGCAACTCGATTTGATATAAAATACTATGAGATGGGGGTACAAGAGAGACCCACGATTTTGCATACTTCGCCTATTGGCGGAATAGAGAGGGTCCTATGCTCCATTTTGGAGGCTCAAGCAAATGAAAGCACTCCGATGTTTCCCATATGGCTGTCGCCCACGCAGGTACGGGTTATCCCCGTTTCGGACAAACATCTCGCGTATTCAGAAGATATAGTATCATTATTAAAGGATGCTAAAATAAGAGCTGACCTCGATGATAGGGACGAATCAATTGGCAAGAAGATAGCTCTTGCCGGCAAAGACTGGGTCCCCTATGTAGTAGTAGTGGGCGAGAAGGAAGAAAAGACGGGCATCCTTTCCGTCACTGTGAGGAAGCAAAGAGAGAAAAAGGAGGCATCACTCGAGGAGCTGATTCATGAAATAAACAAGCAGGTCGGTAACATGCCTCGTAAACCACTTACATTACCAGAAAGGATTTCAAGGCGTCCTAAGTTCATATGATTGACTGGCGCATTTTTGAGTTTGCACGCACAGGTGACAGCTTTTATCTCTCTAGTGCTATCCATTTAGCCTGTTGAGACACAAACATCTACTGAATATTCTCTTATATACTGTTATTCAGAACTCATCATCTTGAGCGTAGCTACGTCCGATCTTTAGGGCTATTTCTGCCTTTGCAAGTTCTCTACCGAGATATCCAGCATGGCTGAGGCTTGAAACGAGTTCGAGGTCTAATAGTGCGTCGAGTACCTCTTTCGCTGACTCTCCTTTAATTGTCATGTCGGAATCGTGAACTGCCAAGATATAACCGTCTTTAATACCTATAACGAAGTTGCCATGTGGATCTGGGATCCATTTTGCTTGATCAAAACTCCTAGCATCAATTAACTTTCCCCTCGCAATGTCAAATTCGGGCCTCCTTCGTCTCTCTTTTACAACAAGTAGATCGATGCCTAAATCCTTTGGCGGCCCTCTTCTATCTTTTGCAAGCAACATCATTTCAGCACTAGTTTTAAGCTCTCGAATGCTACCCTGAGCTTTATCACTGGACTCAGGAGTAAAAAGCATTGCTGCTCCGAGCTCCATTGCCATCCCA
>CAYYMO010000087.1:0-3298 GCA_964472955.1 uncultured Methanomicrobia archaeon
GGTACAGACGTGCGGCATTTCCCTCAGTACCAAGGCGTACTAATGATAGTGGGGGACGGACGGGAGAGCATCAGCTCGATGGGCGTCGCTGCAAGAAGCTTTTCGATAGATACTCCTATTGTATTACTCTGGAGTGACGACCTCACCTATGCCGAGTTCCTTATGTCCGCTTTTAAGACGGCATGGGAGCAAGCAATTCCTGCAACTCAGCGGATAGGAGAGCTGTTGAAAGAAGGGCCTCCGTAGGTTTAAGACATCGTCATACTAGCATAATTCCATTGGTGACAGTGCCATCGGTAACTTAAAAAATATGAGGAATTTCTCGCATAACAATAAAAACCAAATGAAAGTGTTGTTGCACGAACCTGTAGTCAAACTGTATCACAGCTGGTCATATGTGAAAAGGCATCTCCACCTTCTCAAAAAGGACCTCACCTCGAAGACGTTAACAAGCATACATTATCGAAATATCAGCTTGCTCGTGGCATCGACGGTGGCAATGGTATTGGCTTTTTTCACACCCGTATTCAACAAATTAGCTTACGCACTGATTATCATAATCACGATGATTGCTCGCCTCTACGGTTCGAAGACGACACGATAGTACAGCAAGAACCAAACTGCAAAGCCATAATGACGCGGAGAGATATCTTTCTTTTTTGCTTTCAGCGCGTTCTTGCCGCAGGTTATCACCTTCAGCACAACAGCAACAGTTGAGAGCAATCTAGTTAAAAATTAGTGTAGGCGAGGCGAATTACGCCCCTTACATCAGTATGTACCATTATCATTGGTAATGTCGTCAGCTCTCAAACGGAGCCCTCGCGCTCTCTGATTACCGATTTGATTTAAAGATCAGGGAACTACGGGGGGGCAAAAGGAACCTCTGGCGTCGCTTGGTGATAAAGCAACTAAACGATAACTCTTAAGCTGAGTCAACGTGTTCGTGCGTGTTTTGTGTTTTGATAACCGGAAGGCCGTAAAGAAGGCAGATTATGGCAGATAACAAATCAAGTGAGAATTCGACAGGTGACATCTATTCTAAAAGGCCGGAGGCTTTTATAATATGAAATATAATCGAACACATACGCAAATTTTAGCAATAGGAGGATAATTAGTATGCAAGGAGAGAGCACCTCGGACTCTGTTAAAACTGAGATTGAACCGCAGACACAGGCGGATCCACATCGCCATACCAGCGGGTTGTTTGACCACACACATAATCCGTACCAGCCTCGCAATGTCAATCTGCTTCATAAAGCTGAGCAAAAGGCGGGTGGCGTCAATACACGGATTGCTGTTGCACTTACTAAGGGCGTTGGAACAATGTGGACAGCATATACTTTTATGGGGCTCGCTATTATCGGATTAGCAGCAATTCTCGGTTTGCTTACCCCAATCGTCGCTTTACTTGTTGTTTGGATTTCGCAAACATTCCTTCAGCTTGTTTTATTACCAGTTATTATGGTGGGGCAGAATGTCCTCGGACGAAAAGCGGAACTTCAGGCCGACGAGCAGTTTAACACGACGATGAATAGTTATAACGACATCGAACATATTATGCAACATCTCTCGGCTCAGGACGCGGAATTACTGCGCCATACTCGTATGCTGATCCACCTGCTGGAGAAAAGCGGCATCTCGTTGCAACAACTGGAGGCAGAAATCACTTCTATCAGTCATTTGGGAGATGGTTTTGCCCAGTCACAGTCGGCAACCGATGTCCTCGCTACTTCCCCTCCTACCGAGACCAAGAAACAGAATATATAGGCGAAACAGCCGCTTGCATTTCATAGCTGCTTTTTTTGCTTTACACGAGGGCGGCATTTTTCTTTCCTCACAAAATAAAGACAGCAAATAATTGTGCGGCAGTTCCGGCATGCTGCCGTTAACTTTTTTGATGATCCCCTTTTTGATAAGCACATAGGCTTCCAATTCGTCTACGAGATGAAACATGACCGCCGCAACTACAGGCGGAACTGAGTTGAGAAGCAATTACACGCCGTGCGTTTTACGAGGATGGAAGGGAAAGCCCGTACTACAACTCCATTATCCCCTTGGATCGTGGAGTTAACCTCCGCTTTACCCCCCCCTACGTGGGCCCTAACGCATTCTTCGACGTCCTCACCACCACTCTGCGGCTTGGCGGACCTTCAGTATGTGAACTGAGAAACACCTGGGGTGATCTTGAAAAGTTTGGGGTTGATTTGTGTCGTTTACGAGTTTATATGAGGCAGTACGAACGAAGATGGATCACTAGACAGAACCTGCCATCATCTGCAGGTTAGATCTCATTCGGCAGACAAACCTCTCCGTCGATGATGAGTCTCAAGCGACCACATTCGAGTCTGGCGTTGAGAAGATAAAAGACGGTGGGGCTCTTGTAATCAACCTCAAGATGAAGTATAAGATCATGACGAACCAGGTCGTGCAGACCATCCTGAAGAAGACCTAGGAACTCCTCGAAAACCAACTGTTAAAACAGATACCTGTAATTTTATCGGCGATGTACGTACAAACGTTACCATTGCCATCCATGGTGTTGGGACGTTAATAACATTAAACCTGAACACAGAGTGTGCTTAACTCAGAGTCAGACGCGAAAGCACAGGATATAGACCATGCGAACTTTGTTGCCCGGGCATAAAGTAACAATAGTACATCAATTCGTTAATTCTTACGTATAAGGTTAATACTCGAATTGGTTGTTAATAACGGACAACCAACCTCATTCAACTTATAAGTGGTCTAGGTGCACAACGACAAATTTGTGGCACGCTTCACATCAGGTGTTGAATTAAATTGGATTGCAACCGAGCGGATAGTCAGCCTGAATCGTGTGGAAAGCGCATTGCAGGCATAACGAGGCAGGTATATCGCACTGCGCGAACATCAGTATCGTTATAGGCATATTGACAAGCAGCCTTACCTTGCCGAGCCTGTCAAGAAGTTAAACAATGTAGTGTTAAACAATGTAGCGAATATCTGCAACGGTATGGAAAGTAGCGCCCCAAGAATCGATGACGGTATGGAAAGTAGCGCCCCAAGAATCGATCCGAGAAGTTCTAACATTAATATTCACCTCCTTTTCATTGATATTAGATTCGCTGGCATATGTCGTCAAACGCTGGACTTCCGATTCAAAATCAATCAAACCTAAATAAGAACCTATGTGTGGACCGTACTGCAACATCCCGCACCATTTCTTGTCAGGATTGTCTGGAAAAAACATAACCTGCTGCAAATAAATTCTTCCATTGCGTTGCTCCTTCGCCGCGCGATCGTTTTTCAAATCTTGGCA
>CAYYMO010000088.1:0-5592 GCA_964472955.1 uncultured Methanomicrobia archaeon
GGAAAAATTAAGCGAAAAATCTCAAAAGTGAACGTTTATGAGTGAAGAACAGGGGGCAGATACCATAACGCCCGAAAGATGGCGCAAGAAAATGAAGGAAAATGCGAGAAAATACACAGGTTTAATTCAAAAAAGAAATTACAAAATCAGAAGAGAGCAATTTTAGAGAATTTCATCCTCCATTTGATGATGACTTTACCCGCTCCTCAGTCTATTATATATTATTTACTAGTATAGTCAGAAGGATCTCATTTATCTTTACGTAGCCACATGGCGCTCATAATAATAAAGGACCTTATAACTCGCTTAACACCCGGTAACTGTCTTTCATTCCCCCTCTTTTCTCTTGTTCCAGTTTTTCATGTGCTTTTTGCATGACGTTTGACCATTGGGCCCTAACGGCCAGTTTCTGTAGCAGTACTGTTACTGGTATCACAGGTATCATAAGAATCACACGACTGATAAGTGACGACTTGATTAATTATTTTGATTATTTTATTTATTTTATCCTATAATATATTACTGTGCCGTGAAGCAGTGAATATGACATTACAAAAATGGGCTTTTGCAGGGTCTAATTATTCCCGCAACGGTTCTAAGGTAGAAAATCTTTATTTGTGCTGCCTTCTAACACTGATAGGATGTGCGCAAACATAGTAACTGCAGTCGCGACCTTTTTTGCACCGTTTGGCGCAGTCATCATCTTTTATGGGAGGGGTGCAGGCGATACTTCGTATCGTCGCAACGGGCTTGCGGAGAAATCCTCTCGACTATAGTGCTATTAGACGGGATTTTACCCTTAAAATAGTCCTCGCTTTGGAATTCTTCATCGCTAGCGATTTAATAAAGGGCGTTCTCGAGCCGACGTTAGACCGGGTTATTATATTGTCATTCATCGTGGGGATACGGACGGTCGTTGGTTACTCTTTGAACCAAGAACTCAAAGAGCTGCCTCCAGCAAGTGAGTAAGGACGAAAGGGGGCAGCTGACACGCAACATGAATGAGAACAAACATCATAACGTCCGAAGGATGACAAGATAAAATGAGACATGAACATTCGTGTATCCCGAACTTTTATCAGCAGTCATCTCGTCAATTAAAAGAGGTGTTAAAATGTCGATACTGTGTAATATTCTTGGACTGTTAATTACCCTAATTCCACCGCTAGGGACGATCCTATTGCCGTTTTCTGTACTTTTCTGTCCTGTCTTTTAATTGTGCAAACGACAGACCGTAAAGGGAATTGTTCCTGGTTAAGTAGCGTGCAGCCCAAAAATGAGAATTCAAGGTAATAATAAGATAAAATCTAGTTTTAACCCAACAAATCGATGCGCATCGCTTTCTCTAAGTACTTCTTGTGAATACTCGCCATATCTCTACTGTTGTCAACTTCTGCTATGGAACAACCAATCCGGTTAGATGACCTAAGTTCGTCAAAAATTTTGATCTTGGTTTACCGCTTGCATTCTAGTTACGACATATATTGACGAGTTATAAAAATCTGGTGAATGCCAAGGTAACGCTTAACCCGATCATGATGATGACCGTCGCCCACGCGATGTAATTGAACGTCCTCGTGTTGACATAGTTGCCCATGATCCTTCTGTCGTTAATAATGACAAGCATGTATATCAGCACAAACGGAATCAAGATCCCATTAGCCACTTGAGAGAGATACAGTATGGAAAGGAGAGGCATGTTCGGAAGTGCAATAACGAACGCTGCAAGCCCTATGATCCCTGCGTATAATCCGTGAAACACCGGAGCGTCTCTAAAGCCATACGAGACGCCTGCCTCAAACCCAAGGCCCTCGCACACGCAGAGTGCTGTTGACAGGGGTAAAATGCTAGCTGCAAACAGTGATGCACTTAGGAAGCCAAAGGCAAACAGCACAGCTGCATAGTTTCCTGCAAGAGGGGCAAGCGCAGCTGACACGTCAGCGACGTTGTTCACCGGAATCCCGTGTACAAAGATTGTAGCAGCGCAGGCTATGACTATGAAAAAAGCAACAACGTTCGTAATGACGGATCCAGTAATAGCGTCGAGTCGCGAGTAGTTCAGGTACTGTCGTGTAACTCCCTTCTCCACTACTGACGACTGAATGTAAAACTGCATCCACGGCATGATAGTGGCACCCACCAGCCCTATGATCATCATGATATACGCGGTATCTGTGGTTACTTGTGGTACTACGGACCGCACTCCCGCTGTGCCCCAGTCAGGATGCGTCAACAGTCCCGAGATAATGTAGGAAATGTAGAGCGCTGATGCCAGTAAGAATATCTTTTCGACGCTTCGATAGCTCCCCTTAACGACAAAACCCCAGACAAAGAGAGCAGCGAGTGGTAAGGATAGGAAAGGTGGAATGCCAAAGATGGAAGCACTTATGGATATTCCCGAGAACTCAGCGAGGGTATTTCCGAAGTTAACCACAATGAGCGCAAATAGAATGAAAAACGTGAGCCTGATTCCGGCCTTCTCTCGGATGAGAGATGCGAGACCCTTTCCGGATACGACCCCCATTCGTATCCCCATCTCCTGAATGACGGCCAATGCTACAGTCATGGGGATGAATGTCCACAACATGACGTATCCGAACTGCGACCCTGCAAGCGAGTAGGTGGTGATGCCTCCGGCATCGTTATCCAAGCTTGAGGTGATGATGCCTGGCCCTATTATCGAAAGAAACAGAATGAATCTCGTGAAAAGAGGGTCTTTAAAATAACGGAAGGGAGCTTTAAATTTCACGCCTGCAAACCCCTTAATGTCCAAACTACGTTGAGATCTACTGCTTTCAAGCCTTGGTTATTGTGATGCCCATGGCATCATCGACGAACGGGACCGATGTCTTTCAACTTTACGCTATCCCCACACAACGGAGGGCCCAAACTAGTTACCATCGACCTATACCATCACTCAGGATATACTGTAGCCTTTCGTAATGATATGATCTATGCAAAATACAAAGGCGCGCCGACGTCTTCAGAGGTGACTATCTGTTGAACGGCGCGTCCAGCATGCGACCTAATGCGGTGCGTTACAGTTTTTCAGGCTCCTCTACTTTACTCGATATGTCGGAATTTCTGTGTGTATGGCCCTTCTCCTGGCTTTCTCCTTCTGAAATGTCCCGAAGGCCGTCCTTCAAGCAGTTCTTGGAACCACGCTTCGTGTTCTATTTCCTCATGGAGGATTGCGAGCGACAAGTCGTACGTTCTATGATCTTTGCCAAATGTTATGTTGCAAATGTCCGTGTAAATCCTCACAGCACACCGCTCAGCGTCGAGCAGTACCTTCAGAACGTCCCTTATGTCGCTCGGATCACCCGGCAGATATGCTGCAGAACACGCAGCATCGTCATGGAGTTCCCTCAAGTCTTTGTACAGTTCGCCTCCGAGCTCGTAAATCCGGGGGACGAGCGTCTCGAAGTGGAGTCGGTCCTCGAGCCTCGCGTCTTCTGCTATTTCTTTCACCTGCTCACCCTCAAGCCCCGAACAGTGCATTCTCAGGAGGGTATAGTAGTAGTACGTCGTAAACTCCGCAGCGGCTGCCTTTTTCAGTTTAGCGATCAGATGGCTGACTTCAATCCCTGCCTTCTCAACCATCTCCACGTCGACAGTCTTAGAATATTTTTTATTCGTCCTTCTCACCTCCCTTCCTTTAGGGTCAAAGAGTGCTTTCACGTTTTGAAACGTTAACGTTTTTCCGCGTTATCACGCTTTTTTCAGGGTGCGGTGCGTGGTATGGTGGTGTCGCGCTGAAACCGTCCCGCAGATTCTCTTTCATATCTTTCTGAGATTACCTTTCGGCTACCGAAAAGCGGCCATCGTTGTTGTATGTTGTGTTGGGTGCATCGCGTGCATATTGATCAAAACACCGCTCGGCAATAACGCAATGAACATGAAGTGACGAACATCCATTTTGACTTTGAAATGCCCTATTATCAAACCACAGCCTATAACGATAAGTACAGCGCTTCACATCGTTATTTGCCGAACAGCGGCAGCAGAGCTGCGTAACAATGCAGGCTACGATGATTGAACACGCGAATCTTCATGCAGCATTCATTCAAGTCTTGGCGGACTCAATCTTCCTAAAAACTGGTACAAGCTCGTCGAGTAATGCTGGCAGATACGCGCGGTGCACGACGATGTGGCCAGACGTACGGCTTAGTGTGTATCGTGACTTTTCGCCGCCAGCGTCACAGCTCATTTTGATGTATTTTTGAGCGGCAGCGTCTATCTGTGCAAGCTCGTCTTCATCAATCGTTTTCGTAAGGCGTGCGAAATCGTAAAACAAATACGCATAGTTCGAGTGGTATTCGATGGCAAAAACGCTCATTACTGCCTAGTTCCACTATTTTAGCGGCCTTTAATCTGCGTTTCGTTTTGTATTGCTGTCTCGTCTGCTTCTCGATTCGATCGTTCGGATCCTGCACAATGTCCGCGGTATGAGCTGCAAGCACGCTAGAATAGATTTCCCCTTATTCAACGAGCGTGGTCACATCCCCCTCATCTATGCCGAGTTCTCGCGCCTTCAGCACCCTTCTCATTATCTTCCCACTTCTCGTCTTAGGCAATGTCTCCACAAACACTATTTCTCCAATAACCGCCGCTGGACCTAACTCATGTCTCACGTGTTTCTTTAAGTCGTCCACTGATTGGGCGTCTCCCCGACACCCCTCCTTTAGGATGAGGAACGCTTTAATAACCTCGCCTCTTACGGGATCGGGCTTTCCTATTACAGCTGCTTCTGAGACTGCCGCGTGGCTGACAAATGCCGACTCTACCTCGCTTGGTCCTATCCTGTGCCCAGCGATCTTTATGACGTCATCTGCTCGTCCCTGGATCCAGAAGTATCCATCTTCGTCTTTTCGTGCTATATCCCCGGGACAATAGACGCCGCCTGGAGTCACCTTCCAGTATGTCGCTATATATCGTTCAGGGTCTTTATACAGCGTTCGTAACATCGCCGGCCACGGAGCCTTTATTGTTAAGAAGCCTCCTTTTCCCGATGGCACCGGCTTTCCCTCTTTGTCGACGACGTCGGCTTTTATGCCGGGCAACGGTTTTGTCGCAGATCCGGGCTTAAGCGGGGATACCGGAAGTGGCGATATCAAAAAGGTTCCCGTTTCAGTTTGCCACCACGTATCGATTATAGGACATCTCCCATTCCCAATATGTGTATAGTACCACATCCACGCTTCGGGGTTAATCGGTTCCCCGACCGTGCCCAATATCCTTAGTGAGCGTAAGTCGTGGATTTTTGGCCATTTATCTCCAAATCTCATCAGGTGGCGTATCGCTGTTGGAGCAGTGTAGAATTTCGTGACCCCATACTTCTCAATTATGCTCCAAAATGCGTCAGGGGTGGGATAGTCTGGCGCGCCCTCATAGACAAGTGTCGTAGTGCCAATGAGCAAAGGCCCGTAGACGACATAGCTATGGCCGGTGACCCACCCGATGTCCGCAGTGCACCACCATAAATCATCCTCGTGTATGTCAAAGACCGTTTGCAGCGTTGTGGCAGTTCCCACCATGTAGCCACCCGTAGTATGGACAACCCCTTTTGGCTTTCCAGTGCTTCCCGAAGTG
>CAYYMO010000089.1:0-3410 GCA_964472955.1 uncultured Methanomicrobia archaeon
TAAGAAAATTTATATGAATATCATTAGTTCTCAACATGCAGCTTAAATATACAAATTACTATTAAACTAGATATCAGTCATGAATAAATACGTATTCGCAATTTTACTCTTAATAGGAGTAAGTAGACCAGCGGGCTGGACTATATTTCCTGCATTTTTTCTAATGGGGGCGGTATCTTCGGGTAGTGCAACAATAACTCCTTTATTCATTTCAGAAGTTTTGCTGTTATCATTTCCGGTTTGTATTGTTGGTTATGGTCTTAATGATATTTATGATTACGAGTCTGATAGGCTCAATCCTAGAAAAGGACTCATTGAAGGAATTAAATTAGATCCAGAATATCATTCTTTTGTTAAAAATGTTTCATTTATTGTTATTTCACTCTTGCTTTTAGCATCTTTTTTAACGTTAAATATCATTAATATTTTAGGAATGGTGTTATTAGTATTTTTAAGTTATTTTTATTCTGCTCCACCTTTACGATTTAAAGAAAAGCCGCCCCTGGATTCTTTCGTTAATGGAATCGCATATTTTTTTGCACCCTTTTTGCTTGGATTTAGTTTTAGTAGTTCTACTTTTTTTGATGCGGGGAAATCTTTATTGATAGACGTTTGTCTAATAACTGCTATTGTCATGGGATTTCATGCTTATAGCACAATTATGGACTATGATGTTGATAAGAAAATAGGTGTCAAAACCTTTGCTACTGTTTTTGGCAAAAGAAGTGCATCATTCTTTGCTTTACTTGTTTCTATTTTAACTTTATTTTTTGCTAACACTTCAATATTATTTAAACCAGTCACTTATTATTTCTTTGGCTTTTGCAGTTTATTGTTTTTTATTATATTGGTAGTTCCTTCTGAGAAGTTGGCGAAACGGAGTTTTTATTTTTATTGGTTTGGGTTTGTTTTTTGGCCGATAATCTGGTTGTTGACTTGAGCCCTTCTTAAGTTGTATAAAGCAACAATGAGGTGTCTCGACATTGAGCGTTAAAATATATACTTTCAGTCGTCAACTTCTTCTGTGTCGCAAGGTCGACTACAGCTTGCGACGCCCCTAGTGACCGATGAGAGGTCTGCTTTGGATTTCTTTAACCGATATGAAAGAGTAGCAATAGCTATAAAGGGGAACATGACAGAGATCCCGATTATCGCATACTCAACATGCCCGGCTACATTAGACACAATTCCGTATTTAACGATTCCCATTATTGCGTACGCTATCACAGGAGCTAAGTAATAGAGGTCAACCTCTATTTTATATGGTCTATTAAGAGAGTAAATTCGAAATATGAGTGTTGCAGTAAACGCCACGAAAAACCAACCTAAAAAATTGGATATCGGTACGCCAAAATATGCGCCGCCCTCTGGCCAAACCCACGCTCCGAATCCCACATATATCGGATCTAGGATCAAATCAAGGTTCATAGCCAAAAAACCATCGAGAGTTGATAAAAGAAGCACGTACGCAAAAGAGCGAATATTTAACGTTTTTTTTAAAGAAAAGAAGTTCGCCGGGTCTATGATATTCGTTATGCTGTAGGCGAGCATGATTATTATTGTCCACAACAATAAGATGCTAAATGGGATCCGCCCAAACACTTTGTAACCTAGAAATGAAGCGGTATAATAATATCGTTGACCATATACCCACCCATATGTGGTGCCTAGCAGTTCTGAAAGAGCTCCGGCAGCAAATGCGATTCCAACAAGAAGGAAGACCCTGAATTTCAAAACTGTGGATGCGTAAAATATAGTAAAAATAAGCAGCACAAGGAGTATATATCCAAATTGTTTAGCAAATGTTATTTGATACTGGAAATGCGTAGGCAAAAACGCTGCAATTTCGCTGAGGGTCAATAATATGAGGGCTAGAGCAGTTAAGCCATTCACAATTGACGTTGTCTTTATCGTCTAAATCACCTTTGTCGCAGTGCCTCATTCTGGTGTGATATTATTTAAGCTGTGCCTCGGACTGCTGTCCAGTGACATATATACTGCGCCGTTGTCACAAATGACGCGTCATCGCCTCCTTTATTGTGGTATCTTCTGAATGGGGGTTTCGATAACTTTATAAATTCGTTGCCTCAATTACCTTGAGGGCACTCTCTTCCCATTCAAATAATTTGATAGAGCTTTATCATTGGATTTTACAGATTCATGGCAAGTAACTAGCAGAATGACAAGCTTCCCGTTTTAAGCACTAGAAGCACAGCGTGATGACATGGTATCGATAGCGCGAAAAAATTTATTCCAGGATAAAAGGCGTTTTTTGATTACCATAAGCGGTATAGGTGCCTCGTTAATACTGGTCTTCCTAACTATGGGCGTATTTACTGGGGCTGTTGATAACAGTGTCATCATCATAGACCATACCCATGCAGACATTTGGGTGACACAAAAAGGAGTCAGCGATCTTCTCGGTGTCGGATCTGCCCTCCCAGAAAATGCGCTTCAGCCGCTGGACAAAATAGACGGAGTACAGAATTATAGTAAGTTGATTTGTGCCCCCCTTGTAATTAATGCCGGTGGATCTCAATTGAAAGCAGTGGTTTATGGTTATAATCTAAGCTCTGGAGTAGGGATTCCTTGGAGCATGGCCTCTGGTAATATCGATGATTTACGGCAAAACGATACGGTCATAATCGATCAATCAATTGAGGCAAAATTCAATAAACCATTAATCGGGGATTCCATATCAGTAAGTGGTCTTCCACAGAAAGTCGTGGGGATCAGCAGGGACTCGAAATGGTTCACATATCCCATGGTCTTTACTTCATATGAAAACGCTGCAAAATTGGCAAGAGTTCCTGCAAATATGACGAATTATGCCTTAGTTGAAGTTCAGCAAAATTATGATCCTCTTAAAGTGGCAAAAGAAATCTCCGCAACTAATGGGGCTGATGCTTTTATAACGTCACAAATTCGAGACAACACGAGACATTGGCTAATTTTTGACAGTGGGGCTGCTATGGGCCTCGCAATAGGCGCAGGGGTAGGATGGGTTGTGGCTGCAATAATAGTCACCCTCACAATTTATACTGTCACTATGGAGCGTATACCTGAATTCGGAACATTGAAGGCGATAGGGGCATCTAAGAAGGATATATATAAAATTTTATAGAGCAAGTATTTGTGAGTGTTACACTGGGGTACATAATAGGGATCATTTGCTCATTTATAGCCGCAGCAGCCATAGTGCAGATTACGCTCTTACCTATTAACATTGGCTTAGATACCCTTATCCTAGCATTCTTCTTAACCTTGATATTGTCTATATTAGGTTCACTTATATCAGCAAGAAAAGTGAATAAAGTGGATCCTGCAATAGTCTTTAGAGCATGAGGGCGGTTTGTGGATGACTGAGGTCGTTATCGATGTAAAAAATGTACGAAAAGAGTTCAGTACAA
>CAYYMO010000090.1:0-2960 GCA_964472955.1 uncultured Methanomicrobia archaeon
CCCGTTATTTCAGTGCTCCTCAAGTTGTCTAACATCCACCGCGACGCCTGCCTATACGCGGCAGCGTTTCCTATGTCGTTCCAGTGGCCGCGCGCCATCCACGCCGATATGCTCTCGCCGGAACTTAAGAGAGCCGGGAAAAGGTCTTTTGCGAAGTCGAATCTCTTTTTGGGGATCCAATCCAAGATTCCGGGGTCGCACATGTAGATCCCCGTGCTGGTGAGGTTGCTGAATATCTCCCCGCGGCTAGGTTTCTCTTTAAACCTGTGAACCTTATTGTTCACATCTATATCAAGTATGCCGTACTCTCTCGGGTCATCGAGCGATATCGCTCCGACCGATATCAAACTGTCGTTCTTCCTGTGAAATTGATAAAACTCGCGAAGGTTGAAGTCGAGCACGTGATCCCCACCGACAACAAGAAACGGGCCTTCACTCAACAGCTCTTCTGCGTTCTTAACGCTGCCTGCAGTTCCAAGCTTTTCCTTCTCATACACGTAATTAATTTCGATGCCGAACTTCCGTCCGTCTCCCAGATAGTCACGAATGCTGTCACCGAGGTACCCAATCGTGATAATTATGTCGTTAAAGGCGCTTGATGAGAGGTGCTCAACGAGATGTCCGACAGCCGGTTTGTTGAGAAGCGGAACGTTTGGCTTTGGACGTTCAAACGTCAGTGGCCTGAGCCTTGTCCCCGCGCCGCCGCACATTATGCATGCTTTCATTGAAAACCCTGCTATATCTTAATTGTACTTGGATGTAATTTTTTTACTCCTTTATAAGTATAAGCATTGCTTCGGCGGTCGCCATTTGATTACTTTTCTTGCCCGATCCGATTAGTTCAGATGCGCGATCGCCCATCTGAACGACGCGCCCCCCTAGACCTGCCGTTGTTCCTAAGAAAACATTGAGAGAGGAATCTCTCTTTGAAGATCGTCGCTCATTGATCATCGAATACGTAATTTTCCGAATCGGCGGGCTGAGTCATATCCTCCGTTGAGTCCGTGTAGAATTCAACGTTATTTACGAAGTCTTGAAGTTTTTCGAACGGAACGATGAAACATCCCTCTTGAAACACAAGTGAGTCGTCTATCCAGCTTACCAAGACCGGTAGTACAGAACACTTAAATGCATTCTCAAACGCTCGACAGCGATTAAAATGTTTTTTTGCTTCCGATTTGAGGGATGACGCCCTATAACGACTCTTGCCATATCGCTTTGCGTCGATTAAAATGCAGAGGTCAAACTTGTGGGCGATGACGTCGACTTCGTGTTTCTTCCCGTCGGACTTGAACACCCTCCTAAACTCAATGCGATACCCGGCAGAATCAAGCGCATCTCTTACCCGCTCCTCAAATTCTTGCCATGTAAATTCGCTCTCCGCTCCGGAATCCGCATCGTGTGCGAAAATTAACAAACCCCCTGCGATGTTAATCGCCCTGTCCGCCCCCTTCGTCGTCCTCTTCTCCTTCCTCGATCTCTCTGGCCGCGTCCCTCAAGTTCTTAGCCATCTGATTCTTAAGTACCTGTACCTCCCGCTCCACATCGACGAGGGGCTGGTTCAACTCCTCTTTTGAAGTGGCTTTTATCTTTGTCACAGGTTTCGTGGCTTCTCTTTCTGCTTCTCCCTGATCCTTCGTCTCCGGTTGAAGCAACTTCTCTACGGCCATCTTTAAAATCTGTTTCGCGAAGGGGACTACGTTATCAATCCGCTCAGACGACCTCTGTTCCTCTTTGAGGAGTCGATAAAGGATGAGCAATCTAAGTTCTTTTACCTCATTTTTAAGCTCTTTAATCTCCGCCCCAAGCTCTCGGATTTCTTCGCTGTCTGGCATGGGCAATCACTTGTGGGATTCAATAACCTTTAGAACATCCTCTGAGTCATATCTCAGTCGTATCTCACGCGTTCTGCCACGCGTCCCTCTACCGGTAAAATCAGCGTTTATAAGGCGAATCGAATCAAGCTTTGAAATTATGTCGTAAAACCTCGTATAGCCGAGGTGCATCTCCTCGTTGAACTTCTCATAGAGGTCTCCGGCTCTTATTTTTTCATCCTCTGTGGCAATGAGCTTGAGGAGGGCTTTTTCATCTGTCCGTAATGATGCAATCGAGTATTTGAGGTGTACAAGGCGAGACGTTTCAAACGAGGTCTTCACATCATCAAGAGTGACGTGCTTTCTCGCATCCATCTCCGCCCTAAGTCCGGCCTTTCTGAGAAGATCTATGCCGACTCTCAGATCGCCTGACTCTTCCACCAAGTCCACGACCTTCTCTAAAACTTCGGGCGGGACGACGTCTGGATAGTATCCGTACTTCACCCTGTTGGCCAAGATGTCTTTCACCTCTTCAGGCGTGTACAGAGGGAAATAGATCTCCTCCGGAAGAAAAACGGACATTACCCTTGGGTCTAACGCCTTTGATATCTCAACCGATAGATCGCTTGAGATCGCGATGACGCCAATCTTAGCCTCCGCTGACACCTCATGGGCCCTCAGAAGTGCATAGAGCACCTCATTTATCGTGTTTTCATAAAACAAGTAGTTGATGTCGTCGAGTGCCACGACAAGCACCTTTTCCTCATCGATCAGATGTTTTGTGATCTTTTTGAACACCCGTTTGAACGACACGCCCGAATCTGGAGGGGTGTAGTTGAAGAGTCTCCTGTAGATCTCCGAAAATATTGCAAAGCGGGTGGAGTCAATCTGGCAGTTTACATATACGGGCACAACAGTGCTCGTGTGCTTTTCGACTTCATTAAACACCTTTAGCACTGCCGTAGTCTTTCCGGTGCCGTGAGGTCCCGAACATAAACAGTTTATAGCTCTTGCACCTCGTAAAGTCGGGCGTATTGCGATCTTAAGCGACCTCATCTGACTGTCTCGATGCGAGAAGTGCTCTGGGACGTAATCGAACTCAAAATACCGCTCATCTCGAAAGAGCGTTTGATCCCATTGTAATAT
>CAYYMO010000091.1:0-6303 GCA_964472955.1 uncultured Methanomicrobia archaeon
ACAACAATATGGGGTTGACTCGGCAATAGCATTCATGTTCGCCTCGTACCCTGATCTTATTCGCGCAGAATTGGACATCCCGGACGACCTAGCCATACTTATTGGCATAGCACTAGGGCACGCGGATGTAGATCACCTGCAGAACCATCACCTAAGCTCGCGACGCCCCCTCAAGGATGTGGTGCGTTGTAAGGGCATTTAGCCCGTCGATATCCCTTCAGTATGATGTAAAAGACGAGTAGCGCGGGTTTGAGCCGAAGTGTTCTCAGTGACGACTTAATACCATGTGGTCACTTTTACAGCGCCGCGCCGCTAGGGGATTGCAACTCTCCTATACATACGTGAGGTCACGATAATTGACATGGTTAGCTCATGTGATGTGATGCGCACCCCAATCATCACTTCTTGCGATGCACGTTTCCCCTTGCAATGAGCAGTGCTCCTGCTATTCCGATTCCGACTAATACATACCACACCTCAAATCCCGGGCTCTTCAGCAAAGGTGTACTGTTGTGACCCGGATTCTCCGGCTGAGAAGGGGTCAGCATCACTGTTATCTTTCCGTACTGTTCAACCGGCTTTATAAGGGGGTGCTCATCACCGAGAGGGGTGGCACTATCACCGATGCCGGTGCCATTGCTGTCCGTGCCAGCATAGTCCGAATAGTAGTTGCCCATATACCCCGTTCGCGTGCCGCCGTTGTAGCTGTACACCAGTTTTTCTGTTGAATTGAGGACCGTGCCCGGGACGTAGCTGAGGTTGCTCGGCTCTTGCATGAAATTGTTGAGGTAGATCGTGTTCCCTAGTGCATCACCGATGTAAATGCCTTGATGCACGTTCGCACGAATGGTGTTAAAAACGAGCGTGTTGTTCGAGGACTGGCGAAGGCGGACGCCGAACTGCTCATTGGCAGCTATGACGTTACTCATGATCGTGTTGTCAGGAGACTCATACAATGAGATGCCAAACACGTGGTTGTTGCTCAAATCATTATTGGAGATGGTGTTGGATGCGGAGTTGTCCATGAAGATGCCGTCGCCGAGGGCCGACCCGTCGGGCATCCCACTCTCGTGGGTGGCAACGTTGTTGGAAATCGTATTATTTGATGAGTAATCGAGATAGACGCCATAGCCATTATTTGTAAGATTGTTGTTGCTTACTTCGTTATCGGTTGAAGATTGAAGGGCTACCCCTCGAATGTTTCCATACGCAATATTATTGGTCACCACACACCGGGAAGCGTTATTGATGCCCACCCCGGAGCTGCCACGGAGTCCTACGATCGTAAAGCCGTCTATCCGCACGTCAGCTCCGGCGAGGGAGAAGACGTCCTTGTTTTCGACCGCCGCCTGGACAATAGTCGATGCAGCACCGTCTGAGGATCGTATAGTGAGTGGTTTATTCACGAAAACGTTCTCGACATACGTCCCTGGCGCAACAATGACGGCGTCCCCCGGGGCAGCAGCGTTTACTGCGTCTTGGATGGTCTTATAGCCGTCTGCCCGCCCGACATGGAGTTCTACCGCGCTCGCGGGGATTATGAGAGCTGTTACGAGTAAGATAAAAAGCACACTTGTAATCGCTGTCAACAAGGATCTCTGCTTAACTTTTTGCATGCGTAATGAGTAATCTCTCCTTTATTTCCGCTCATATTGTGAATCCCAGCTTGATAAGTCTATCGGACAGATATTGGGCGTAAAACAGGAGTTAGGAGCTCATAGCGGACTGATACATACTGGCGAAGTAGTTAATCGAACTAACCGAATCAAGCTGCTGCGCTGTGATTAGGTATCTAAAATGCCCTTGAAGAGGTTCAATCGTGGCCGTCGCACCGGATACTAGTTGTGTTGATCGGTATCAAAACATCATACGACTGTACACGTCTCTTCGATCATCATCTTTGAACCGGAGTTAGGCATATGTCGTGTTGGGGTTGCTAAGACCTGATAGTAACCGTACCCTCTGAATGCCCACGCTAGAGCTAAGGGTGAATGCAAGCTAGACGGAAAGTGCGAGGGCGGATCCCCACCAATTCTGGCACTGTTTCCGTCGTTTGACGATGTTGTACACCTTATGCGTGAGTGAGTAAAGTGGTCACATCAATACATAGGAAAATTACTAATACTTTGGAAAAGGCTAAAAAATTAGGATGCCACAAAAAAAGCCTTTTCACGTAATGCTGATCCCTACCTTAGGTTGTCCCTCTAAATGCAGTTATTGCTGGAGTTCTGAGCCGGGGTCTCCGATAATGAGCATTGAAACCATCAAAGAAGTGGTTGAATGGCTCAAGAATTTCCGGGATGATCCGGTCATCTTTACCTTTCATGGTGGAGAACCGCTCCTTGCTGGCGCGGATTTCTACCGGGAAGCTTTACCACTACTGTCTGAAAACTTAAGTCATCTGAGGCCAGCTTTTGCTCTGCAGACCAATCTTTGGAAACTAACCCCGGAACTGGCCCAAATTTTGGGTGAGTATGACATCCCTATCGGTTCCAGTTTAGACGGTCCCAAGAAGCTTAATGACCTGCAGAGATCAGAAGGATACTATGAGAAAACTATGCGGGGTTATGAAATCGCCAAGACTCATGGCCTCCAAGTACAATTCATCTGTACCTTCACTGCCTCTTCTGTGAAGTTCAAAGAGGATATCTTTAATTTTTTCTTGGAGAACGGTTTGACCCTCAAATTACATCCTGCACTGCCCTCTTTACGAGACAAAGGTCCTGAAAAATGGGCACTCGATCCAGAAGAGTACGGGGAATTGTTGATTTATCTTCTGGATAAATATCTGGAGAAGATGGGTCAGATAGAGGTGAGGAATATCGATGACTATTGTAGATGTGTGTTTACCGGGCGAGGCACTGTCTGTACATTCGTCGATTGTATGAAGGATACCTTTGCGGTAGGACCTGACGGAGGTATATATCCGTGCTATCGATTTGTGGGCATGCCAAAATATGTTATGGGCAATGTGCATGATCGTCCTAGCCTGGAAGATCTTGCACAATCTGACTCAGGGAAGCTTATGCATCGATTTAAGGACTATGTGGATCAAGAATGTGGGGGATGTAAGCACGTCAAATATTGCAGAGGCGGATGCCCCTACAACGCAATAGTACCTACTGAAGGTGACGTAGAAGGTGTCGACCCCCACTGTACTGCCTATAAGAGGGTGTTCAATGAAATAATTGACAGGTTCAACAGGGAGCTGTCATCCGGATTTCTTGATATGGAAATGGGCGGTCTTCAATCAGAACCTACAAAAGATGCCAAACCTGGAATAATGTCCTTAATGCGCAAGATACTGTCGAGTTAGATCGGTTAAGCCTACTTTTTTTAGAACTCATCCCGAAACCATTCAAACGATTCAACCACACGCATAAAGAGTACAAAGTACGCATAGAGACTACATTTCTATTAATCATGACGATACACAAAACCCACTAAATTATTTTCTCCTTATCCGATAAGTGCGCGTGGCACTGCAAAGACTACAGCACCCATGAAAAGGAAAGTGACATTCGCCCGTAATGAAGTGATTGGAAATGGTAAATCATGTTAGTTGGGCGTGTTGTGACTAGTTAATTAGAATGTCCAAGACTGCTCAGTGGTATGCTCAACATACCCCTCACGTGAGTGCTGAACACTACCTGCGAAATGCCCGAGCTAAAGCATGAGCTTGGCATCAAGATGTAGTACGCCCAGTGGAATACTACTCATACAGTTTATCTGCAGCAACGTGATAGCCGCGGGTTCTCAGCTCTTTGACAAGACTGTATTTCCATTCCCCGCCATCATATGGGATATGCGTAACGCCGGAATAATCTGCCAACATCTCGAAATCTTCTTCTTCTTTGTGAATAGCAACTACATTTTCCCGTCCAAGCTTGCCGGTAAAATATCCAAGTTCGAAGATACTGTTTTGCCGCGCCCTCGGTCTTGCGCGTAGGCGGGGGTGGTGTTCATCTTTTTGGTATGCCATATCCTCTGGTGAAAGAAGAATCACAGCGAAAGAGGCGTTAGATTTTTCAGCAGTCCCGACAAGCTCTTCGATCACGGTCCGGCCTTTATGGGGCATGTCGCGCAAGATAATCGGTTTAAAGCCCAACACCGTGAATACGTGGGCAACATCATGTGTCATCGCATCGTCGTATCCGTGCACGATAAATAACTCACTTGAGGTCTCATCTCTAAACGTACTTGTTTCACCTTCTAGCTGTTTGTGCGCTGCTTCAAGTGATTCATGCTCGTTTCGATCTCTCAATGTAGTTAGACAGTATTTAGCTCCCACATTTGTAAGTCTATAGCGGAAATCTTTATCGACACGCGCAATAAATCCGAAAAGTTCAAGCCATTCCGCGATCTCCCCTGCTTTTTTGTCACCCGGCTCAAACATTATGTACCCAACTGCCGTGCTCGGGGTTCCAGTTTCTGCCGATGCTTTAGCATACAGATTCTGCATAAACTGTTTTCTCTCTTCATCTAACTCTATTTCATGCACGTTAATCGGCATATCCATCAATGTCGACTTACCCACAAGTCTACGTTTGAGCAGCACTCTAACATAACGGAGACCGTTTTCTGTGATTGTAACGAAACCGTTGTCAAAAGTATGCCCAAAAGTAGGATATCTTGGACCGTCGATTAGATACTCACGCCAAAGGGCCTTTGCGATATCGAGTGCCGTTTTATCTTCTTCATCAAACATCTTAACTACCACACCCGTATCAAGCTGGCCCGCTACTTCAGAAGACTTATTATATAGTCTAGCGATGAAATCCTGTTCTTGCTCGTTTAATTCTATCCCGTATATTTCCATTAGTACCGCCCGATGATTAATTCATGTGGTAATTATTAGCATTTTTACGTTATAAAAATCACACCGTTACCAATCAGAATCATATCACTATTTGTTTTTAAGCAAATAGAAGCGCACGGTGAGAGGTAATGGTACTATATATGTCATCGGTGCTAAAAATAGAGTAAAATAAAGTTATCTCGAGAATCAACGTTTGGTAGCGATGTAATGGTGATAGAGATAAAATCCGCTACGACTATGGATAATTTAAACCTCCCCGGGATGGTATTTGTTTTGTCTGTAGTCAGCTAGTTTTATTGGTGTCTCTGTAGCATCCTAATTGCATGAGGGAGCAGCTCAGCGCCAACCACGCATACCTGCACTGCCGGGTCACTTTCATAGATTTGGAGGGCAACCTCTGGTGACGCAGCTTAAAATAACGATTCTAAAAGCGCCGTCTAAGCAAAAACCTGCAAAGATAAGCGTTCCTTCGGAAAACGTGCGCTGATATATTCAGAGTGCACCCCCCTAGCTATCTTTTCTTCCGGCGTCATGCTTTCCACAAATTGCGCGCTTGGATTTAAAGAGATACACAAACTCTAACAATAGATCCATCATCCAGCTCTCTCTTTTCTATCTACATAAAAAAAATTCGACGAGATGTGCTCTCCCCCCTCATATCATTCTTACCAAAGCAACTGAGTGGTGGAAGATGTGGGGGTGGATGCCGGCACTGATCATGCGCTCGTATTTCTTGGTAATTGAATCGTCATTTGGCATTCACGACCATGGATAGTGCTTCCCCCGTTTATCACCCCACTTATCGTGACCAAAGCATCCTATTATTGTAAGGTTATGGTCGATTGTTCCCCCGTGAACCTTTTTGAGAGGGGTAAGTAACCCACAACACATAAAATCGGGGCAATTCCAGCACCCGTTGAAGTTTTTGTTCTGCACACAGCGCTTGATAGCACAGCTAGGACTGCCGCCACCTTCTTGACACGGCGCTCGGCATTGCAGCGTTTTGATCTCCCGCAGGACTCGGATGAACGTTGGGTACTCTTTGAATACGTCGTTTGTATCCTCCTTTACCCGAGCATAGTCGTCAAAGTGCAAGTTCGTTAAGAGCGTTTCTAATTGAGCGACAGCGGTAAACAGTGAAGTATTAGAAGGAATACAGTCGTGGCAAAACAGGCCACACGGTGCGGTAAACTTGGTATCTTGGACCATCGTATCCTTTGGATTTGAATAATCTGTCAAGCCTAGTCTGTTGCCAAACGGATCTTTCAGCTCAACGGCCAGCCCTGTTTGGATCAGAAACGGTTCGGACAAGAATTCTACACCCTCCTTCCTCAGCTCTCCGTACACCTTCTTCACATCGTCGACAACAAACCAGATAGAGTGTGCTGCGGTGGAAAATTTGTCAACATCCTTTACGATGAGCGCAGGCTCCTGATTTCCCACTTGAAATGCTATCATGCCTTTTTCCGCGAAGTCAAATTTTA
>CAYYMO010000092.1:0-2542 GCA_964472955.1 uncultured Methanomicrobia archaeon
GGGGCAAGCAAGCAAGGGGCAGAGACGGAACTAGTCGATATCTGCACATTAGACATACAATATTGCATTGGGTGCCAAGTTTGTTATGCGGAAGGCACGTGCATCCAAGAAGACGACCTCGCAGACTTATGGGACAAAATTCTCAGTGCAGATGGTCTTGTACTCGGTTCGCCTGTGTACATTAATGGCGTGACAGCCCAACTCAAAACGATGATCGATCGCTTGGCTGACGCCATCCACTGTCAGATGCTTTTTGGTAAATATGGATGTGTCGTTACCACCGCGGGAGGCTCGGGTGACAAAGAAGTACTTCACTATATGAACTATTTCCTGAACCAGCTAGGTGTACTGACCGTTGGAGCAGTAGGCGCCGTCATTGGCGGCAATCCTGCGGCTCTTGATTCTGCAGTCGACGATGCATTTACTATGGGACAGACGCTCGCGGAAGCGATAAAAACAAAGCGTCGGTACTCTGACCAGGAGAGAGCTATCTCAGAAAGAGGAGAATATTTCAGGCGGTTAATTCTGGCTAATAAGGATGCATGGGCCCATCAGTACGAATATTGGATGGATAAAGGTTGGGTATAACTTGTTCATCCTTAGCAAGTTGTAGGATTATCGGAACCGAGAACTATAAAATGTGATTTAGTTCTTGCGAACGTTAGAAATAACAGAGGCGTTAATGGGCCGACTATTACCAATATGTAGCAACATCAGCGCAACTCGAGTATATTTACAGTTCGAAGGTAGGGCTTAAAGATGCGCTGAGTGAAGCCCTCTGATAATCGTCGTAAACAGTCATTGGCAAGATTCGCACATATCGTTGCTAACAAACCCGTTCGGCCATCACCCCTTCGTATTGTTCATTTGGCGGCAACCCTTGTTATACAGAATTATGAGCGACCTTACGGAGGCCTTTCTACACCCCACGCCTTTTGGTGTCTCTCTCTCAGTTCCACTGGGTTGTCTCCCAAACCCTGTGGAGGACGGAATGATCCTCTTACGCCCATAGACTTGTCAGTCTTTTCAATTGACTTCCACGGATCTTTTTCGATTTCCATCACCGCGCGGATGCAGTCGATGTTCTCGAGGATGATGTCTGCTTCTTGGTGAACTCCTTGCATATAGAATACCTCGTTGTCAACGACATTGACGCTCTCTTCCCAGATGGGAATCTCCCACAAATCATATCTCGGTCTCCCAAGGTCTCTGCTCAGTTCGATGAGCTCTGCGGTCGAACCTAACCCATCGCTTGCTCGCACAAGCATGATGCGCCGAAGTCTATAGAATTCTTTGAGCAGGTCTTCCTTGGTTACATCACGTTCCACTTCTACCATAATGTTATGTTCGTGCATAAGCGTCGTGGAAGCTAGCACTGCCATCGTTGAGATCTTCCACTCTGGTACGATCGTGTTGACATCAGGCCCGTGGTGAGAAGGAACGGTCGGAGGATTCGGCACAATTGCATTAATCGGACCCTTTTTTATCTGGATGGGGTCAGCTGCCCTCCTCACTAGGACTACTCTAGCCTTTTTTATACCTGCGACCTTATTTACCGCATAAAGTGTTCGGCATAATCCCGTTGTGTTGCAGGAAACAACTCTCACATATTCCTCGCCAAGATTTCTTTCGTAGTTACAATATGCGTTAAACGAGGCCCCTATTGCGTTGTGCTTCTCTCCGCCTTCGAATATAGCTTTTATGCCCGCCTTTTTGTAGAGGCTCTCAAGGTTCTTTGCGCCCATTCCTTCCGGTGTCGCATCGACGATAACATCGGCTTCCTTCAACATGTCCACTGTCGTACCAAAGACATCTAAGCCTGCGGCTTTAAAGGCGTCTAGCTTATCGGTTTCTGAAGCGTATAGAGGATATCCTTTTTCAACTGCTATGAATGCCTCAAAATTCGGTCTGGTTTTTGAAACGCCGACCAATTGCATATCACCCTGCTTGGCTATTGCATCAGCTACCCGCTTACCTATATTACCGTATCCATTGACTGCTACTTTCACAACCATTGAAATCCCTCACTTCTGTTGTACAGATAACCTCTCTCGCAGGTCTCAAAAAATTTCCCCAAATAAAATTGAAGTATATGTTAAAAAAGGTCGTTTTTAAACACTTTATGCATTAAAAATATCCCTAAATCACGCCGCTCTTTCAGCTCTGCCCCAACAAGCCCATAGAGCTTTACGCTGTGATAGTTCCGACAGAGTTTCGTGCGATACCTGCTCACGGCAGCTTGCCAACCGCACAAGAGTATCGAGCTCACCGTGTGATTCTATGAGCGATTGCCTCTCGCCGTTGCCCACGAATTCCACAACACCTTTTGATGCTAGATAATTCAACCTAGCGACATCGCTCTCGCGCTCTGGAGTTCCATAATAAACGAGATTTATTTCTAAAATTTCGGTATACCTAAATTTTATATATTAGGGTAACCTAAACACTACACAGATCACCATGTCACAGAAATACACATTAAGCCCCTCTGAAGAAGAGTATCTCGAAGCCATTTACACGAAACAGGAAGGCAGAGCTACCG
>CAYYMO010000093.1:0-9168 GCA_964472955.1 uncultured Methanomicrobia archaeon
ACTATGAGACCGAAGACAAAGAAGCTATACATATTAGCCCAAAGTCCGTAATGATTGCTTGCGTGATTTCAGCAGTTATCGTTTTGGCTTTAAATTTTAAATTTGCCTAGGATAGATGTTATATCCGCTTTGATTTACTTACGTAAAATCCTCGCAAAAAAGCAAATGCGAAAAAAAGCAAATTGAAAAAGCCACAAAGGTATCAGGAAAAGTATCTTTCAACAATTTAACTGATCGAAGCAATCGCGCACTTGAAACTTTTTTAACATGAATTTAAAACTAAGTGGCTTGAAGTTTAGTGGCTGTTCAATTGGAACGCTTATTATTTCGATTCGGCTCAAAGTTGTGGAATTTTAAGAACGGCAAAACTGTTACTAACATTACAAAGATCGTCACAAAAAACTTAATATGTTAAACACTATTACGGCAATTTAGAGCGTGCTCTTTGACGCATTAATTGATATTTAGGATATTTTTTCGAAAGATTAGAATCCGTTTACGATGCTGTAAATTTTGAACTCATTTGACATAAAAGCTTAAAATAGCAGGTTTTTTGTTCCCTACCAAGAAGGCGCATATAAATTAGTAATTTGAAGTTTATTAGTAGTGGAATTTGTAAAAGGGACATTAGGAAACGTTGAAATTACCCCGTCAGAAATATATAGAGCACTTAATATCATCAAAAAATTGAGAGAAAATAAGTTGAGAGGGTGGCGATATTAACCTCAGTAGTTTTATAACTGACTATAATAAAGAGATGCTCTTAATAGGTCGTATGAAGCACGATAGTTCAGTTGAACTAGTCCAGGACTACAACCTAAAGAGTACCATTTCTTGTTTGAGCGACAAATGCGATGTATCTGTCGTAGTAAGTGCATCACAAATTTTAGTCGAGCGCGGAAATTTGTGACATTAAAGTTTCTGTATTTAACAAGCGCAGGGCTTGATTCGATTAAAAAAAGAAAGAACAAATGAAATTATAGTAGCAATAGATGACCGTCGAAAACTTACTCTGCGAGCTTAGATTGAGGCCTATTTTAGTATTAAGTTATGATTAAATGCTTGGTATAAGGGGCCATGCTTGTAAGTTAACACAAGAAATGAAGTTATAACTTTAAGGACTCATAATTCCTATAAAAGTGCATTAATGAATGAGACGCCCTCATAAAAGAGTCACAATATCGGATGAAGATGAACGACAAATTGACAATTAGGGATGCGGTTACTATCCCATTTTTAGTGATCTTGCTGATTTTAGGAGCAACGTACGGTATAAACTTTATGCACAAGCAAACCGATCCTTGGCTAGATCCAGTCATAACGAAAGGCGAACTTGACTCTACGAAGTGGATAAAAGAAAATACTAAGAGTACTGACAAGTTTCAGTCTGACATTTTCGGTGGAGAACTGATAATGGGGATGACAACGCGTACCGCTATAGTGGGAGGCGACTGGGCAAATGCACCTGATCCCGTTTCAAACATGAAAGATTCCCAAAAAATTTATGTGACCATTTCAGCGAGCGAGGCCAATGCCCTCTGTAAGAAGTACAACCTAACGTACGCATTCGTCCCGTTAAATAGAAACGTCTATTGCGGATTTGGATGGACTAGTATAAACAAAAATAACAAAAATAAATTCAATGATACCAATTACTTCCAATTAACCTATTCAAATGACGACGTAAAGATTTTCAAGGTGGTCTGATAATATAAAGAGGGCGGCAGAAATTAACCTTAGATCAATCAATAGCCGCTCGTTGTTGCGATATATCTTCATTGTCGCTCTCATTATTCCATATATAAGTTACAGGTTGGAAGTGATAAAAAATTACATCATTCCGACCTATGGAAATACTATGTATCACGTGGGTATAGAACGTCTTATTATACAAACGGGGTTCTATCCAACGGAAGAACTTTCATATAATGGGGGTTTCCAGCACTTTTACGTGCCATCATATCGCCTCTTCGTTTCCTCCCTTTCCTTGATAACAACAACTGACCCTATGATAATGTCGGGAATGGTAACAATCGTAATATCACTTGCGATATTCGGTATCATTTACGCAATAACTAAAAGAGCTTTAAACCCTTATGCAGGAGCCTGTGCTTTATTCTTACTCGTTCTGTCGCCAGAGATGACAATATTTTCTATAAGAGCTCTTCCTGAGCTTCTCGGGCTTTTTATGTTCCCATTAACCCTTTACTTCCTATTGCTAAATAACTGTGGTAAATCATTCAGCCTCAACAAATACTCATATCTCTCAATATTAGCAGCGTCTGTAACTGCACTCACACATCAAATGACACTCATGACACTTGCACTTGTTTTGGTTATTTACGGACTAACGCAACTCAAAAATAAAGCGGAGCTCCTCAACGCGTGGATTCCTCTGGCAGCCGCGACCACCGTGTACGGGATCTGGCAGTTTTATTCGCTCCACACAATAAATATTCTTGGATTGGCACAAGTGAAATTTCATGAAGGGATGCCGGTAGACTTATTTGCGAGCAGTTATAAAGTCGGTTTTATTGAGAGAGCAGGGCTTCTTCTTATTCCGTTCTTTATTATAGGTGTGATATACCTAGAATACAAGAAAACAGATAAGAGATTTTTACTTTATGCTTGGGTTGGTGCGTCATTAATACTGACAAAGAATGACCTCTTTGGCATTAGCATATTTATGGATAGATTTCTCACCTTTATGGTTGAGGGAATGATCGTCCTTGGGGGAATTGGTGCATACGCAATA
Source organism: uncultured Methanomicrobia archaeon (assembly GCA_964472955.1). GTDB lineage: Archaea > Halobacteriota > Bog-38 > Methanoflorentales > Methanoflorentaceae > DASPRZ01. The sequence continues at coordinate 2,756 of CAYYMO010000093.1, forward strand.
CTTGAGATCTTAGATAGACGTGTGTTTGACATGATATTACGAAAAAAACCGAACATACCGGTTAAAAAATGAATATTCGCGCTATTCCATTTCAGCTCATTACTACCCTTCTGGGAATTTTACTAGCCCTACCGCTCAAGGCATTCTTATTACCCTTTTTGATTACACTGCCCGGGTTGTGCGTTTATATTGTCTACAAAAACTATAGAGCCGTCACCCTCATCGAAGGAATAAGCTTTTCCTTAACTTTTTCACTTATAATAGTTCCATTTGTATCCTGTTTGCTCTATGTTTTAAAGATTAACATAGGCTTTACAGGAGCTGCCCTCGGGATCTTGGTGGTGATATCATCGATCCTCTCATACATGGCAAGCTCAAAAACAAAAGACAACAGTGACAGTGGAAGGGCGCCGCCCAAAATTTCTCGTGATAGCTGCATAAAACAGTTGGCAGTTATCACGATATCGACACTGCTAGCCGTAGCCGTTTACATACCGCTTTCTCACTCTTACATAGACAATTCCAGTGGACTCGTTATGCATCCTACACAAGCCTCCGATTTGAACTTTCACCTTTCTATAATTAGCAGGTTCATAGAATCACCACATATTCCAGTGGAAGATCCCTATCTAGCAAACTATTATATTAATTATAATTGGTTTATGCACGTATACATGGGGACTTTAACTATTCTAACAGGCGTTCACCAGTTTACGGTAATTAAAATTATCGCGCCGCTCCTATTTTTTATGCTTTCAATAAATATTTATCTACTTGCCAGGAAGATATTTAATTACAGCACTGCACTAATGTCGACTGTTGTCTATACTATCGGTGGGGGACTAACATGGGCGCTTATCATTCACCGTAGCCCGAGTGACATTTTTCACTATCTGATATATCAATTCAGTGATAACGCAAACATAAAATATGACCAGACCATTTTGTTTTACTTCCTTCCCCAAACGCAGTCTTTTGCACTGGTAATCCTCATATTTGCTATATTTTTGTGGATAAAAACTATGAATAGCTACAATTTAAAAAATATTGCTGTATTATTTCTTATTTTAGTGGCCTTGCCTTACTATCACCTTATAACAGCATTTCCACTTTTTGCATCTATGGGACTTTTTTCGGTATATACATTCATTAAATATGGTAAAAAAAGTGCATATCCCACATTAATACCCCTTATAATAGCAAGTTTAATAACTGTCCCAATTTTTATACCGATCTCGAATTGTCAACTTTCGCAGATAACAATTACACCTATAAGCTACAGCGTTGCGTTTATGTTATTTACATATGGGATTATAGGCATTCTTGCGTTTATCGGCGCTTACCAATCATTAAAGTCGAAGCGGGTAGCCCCTCTTATTTTCTTCGCGATAACCACGTTTGCTATTATGAATATAATATCACTACCGCTCACGTTCGATACTTATAGGTTCTTGGTGTACCTATATATTCCAATAGCAGTCTTTGCCGGTTATTATGTTTCTCAGGCACTTTTAGAATTAAAACAACATGGGCTTTCATCTAAAATAGTAATTATTAAAGCATCTGTAGCAACAATTGCACTTATCTGCGCGCTTCCAACTTCTGTGATGATGTTCGAGTTTTACAATGGACATTCATATCTTCACGTACCAAATGATGAACTTAACGCCATGGACTGGATCAAGTCAAATACGCATAAAAATTCCATATTCCTTGAAGAGCCGTCGACTTTTCCGAAAATTCCACTTGTGACGGGCAGAAGACTAGTATTTGCTGGAGGGTTATATACAACGCAGTATCATGGAGTTGACAAATATGCGGAAATAAACTCGGTACTTAACGAGAGCAATCCAGTAAACTTAAGTTCTGAACTGAGATCATTAAACGTTTCGTACGTCTTTATTGGGCACGAAGAACGGGCATATCGTATACCATCTACTATCGCTGATGACTATTATTTCGAAAAAGTGTATGATAGAGACATGATAAAAATATACAAAGTTAAGTAATTTTGTGCACCGAAACACGACAACATATCTATAGGTAGTATTACAAAAAACAGAAGCTACATAAGGGACTATCAACCATAAACTAACAATCCATTAATATTAAAGTGTCAACTATGCTCATTTCTTTTTTCAGCATTATAATGCTTATAATCGGTTTAATTTACCTCACAATGTTACCTGGATATGCCATATTAGACGCTCTTCGAATTAAAGGACTTGACGTTGTAGAGGTGCTCACAATTTCTTTCGGATTAGGTCTTATTGTGCTGACTGCTGAAGCGATAGCATTAAGTGTGAAAGGAAGTTTGGGATTGACTGCACAGAATTTAATCATATTTACAGCCGCCTTTGTTATTATCTTGGAATCCTTCCAGGTGTTGAAAAAGAAGCTCCGAATGTTAAGCAAAGGTAATCAAATTAATAATAACTTGGTTTAAGCTTTTGGGAGATGCCAGGGCTGTGGCTGCTGCAATTAACATATTATGACTGAAATTGAGATTCTATTTATTGGAAGATCGAATGTGGGGAAGTCCTCGCTGATAAGAGAGCTTTTTAGGGTAAGACCATCAGTAGGAAGGCGCCCCGGTGTGACAACGAAATCTACCAACTATCGATTGAATGACCTCATTATCACAGATTTGCCTGGATTTGGGTTCATGAGCGGGGTTGAAGGATTTGAACGTATACAAAACGAGCTTATAAGATATGTAGAGGAACACAACAAAAGGGTGCTTGTTGGAGTTCATGTGATAGATGCCAGTTCTTTCATTGAAATTGCGGAAAGACACAATATGCCAGTTGACGTTGAAATATTTGATTTCTTGCTAGATCTCAACATAGATACCATCCTTGCAATTAATAAAATGGACAAGGTTGAAAATCCCGAGAAAGAGCTCAATGGGATAGTCTCTAAACTTGGCATGTTACCCCCATACAAACAATGGATTGATCGTGTCGCTCCTGTTAGTGCTAAAAAGAGCGAAGTGTACGTGCTTAAAAAACTTATAGTTAAAAGACTACATTATGCGAGACGAGATGATGCTATTAAATATCTGAGATGACACCAAGCGCGCAACTTACTTTAAAATAGCAGAAACAACTCTTTCGACCCCCATGGCAATCCCTTCAACTTCTATGCCGCCTTTTTTTGCGCCATCTCCAACTAGGTAAAGATTTTCATACTGCGTGCGATTAGGAGCATCAAACCCTGATGCCATCCTGTTTACTGGCCATCCATTATAATAACTCTGTACAAGTAGAACTTCGAAGTTATTTCTAAATAAGTCTTTGAGATCCTTCAAACCGAGGCGAATTTCCTCGTTTAAGTTAGTAGATTGTAGCGTCTGGTGCGACATTACGAGGTTTTTGCCAGGTGGGGCTAAGTTAGGGTCTGCATTAGTCACCTCGTTTAAGCCCTTTACCCTTCTCATATACGGGGTCAAGAGAACTCCCGTATGCCCTATTAGCTTCTCATCTGACGATAGGGATATTTTTATACCAGAAGAGGGTTTTTCCAGAAGATCCGTTAAACCCAAAAGTTTATTCGTAGCATCCGGACCGATATCTGATATAACATACTCGGCGCTCACAAATTCCCCTTCTATCTCAATTCCTGTGACCTTTTTGCCTTCCACTATTATCTTTTCTACTTCTGAACTCGTATTGGTCTGCCCTTTAATAGTGTCCGCTATCGCATCAATGATAGCTTTACACCCACCTACTGGAATGCCTGGCGTGATTCCGTATTTACTCATGTTTCTCACCCAAGCCATAAGCTCTGAAGCAGGGACTTCATTTAAATTTAGCGAGAGCGCCCAACCACAGAAAGCGTCTACTAATTTCATGAAGCGGGGATTGGTGTGCAGCGTGTGAACGAGGTTGTTTCTTTTACCCGATAAAACAATCTTTGCCAGATATATCAAATATTCAAGTCTGTTTACACCAAATTCTTTGAACATATCTCGTAGGTCTCTGATAGTAACATCCGATCTGTCGTCACGTCGTAAAGTAGCAAGAGGTTCTGATCTAACAATCTCCACTTTTGCACCTATATCCTTTAGTGCTTGACTTAGAGGCCCCGTCGTGCCGTGGGGTATCATGTGCAATGCACCAGTAGTAAGCTGGAACCCTTTATAGGGTAAATTAGTAAATCTGCCACCAATAATAGGGAGCCTCTCATAGACAACCACATCAAATTCCCGAGAAAGTTTCGCAGCTGCGAGGAGTCCCCCGATCCCGGCCCCAATTACCACGACATCGTGCACTTGCACTACATCTCCTCATTTCCCTTAATTGCTTTTAGAGGACAAAACTTCAGACATACACCGCACTCTTTACAATCACCAATGAGGTTTGCCTTCCCGAAGACTTTAATCGCCCCTACGGGGCAAAAGACTTCACAATGACCACACCCAACGCAATTAGACATAATCCTCATGTACGTATCAATCCATAGTTTTATGTATTTAGCATCTTGGAATAATGTTGTAAACAATCATTCAACGTTTTTAGTTCATAACATAGAAGATACGAGGTAATATTATAAATGTTTCAGGCTGTTTTTGATTTGGAAGGTCCAATATCACCTCAAGACAACGCCTATGAGGTAATGAAACTTGTAGAAAACGGAGATCATATTTTTGAGGTAATTAGCAAGTATGACGACGTTCTCACATTGCAAGGAAGAAAAAACTACGAACCAGGAGACACACTGAAGTTAATCGTTCCATTTCTAATTTTTAATGGAATTTCCGAAGAAGACATAAAAAAGGTATCAAGACAGGCTAAAATTGTTAGCGGTGCTAAAGAACTGATTAACAGGCTAAAAAGTGACGACTGGGCGATTTACATCATTTCTACAAGTTATGAACAGCACGCACACAACATCGCAGAACAAATTGGGATTGAGCCTGATAGGGTCTATTCTACCAAACTTCCGCTTGATTCGTATCTTCTTGAATCAAAAAGCGAAGACATGTCGATCGTCGAAAAGACACAGGCAGATGTACTTTCTTTCTATTTTAAATATGGAATTGACAATACAAAAAAATTTAACGGCATTGTAAATAAGCTTGATAAAGTCTTTTTCAGCGATATGCCTAAGACAAGATTTGGAAAAATTCTTGATCAGGTTCAGGTAATAGGCGGGGAACGTAAAGTAACAGCAATGGTACGAGCTATAGGTGGGTTGAGTTACATAAAAGATACAATGGCAGTAGGAGATAGTATAACTGATTATAAAATGTTAAAAGTAGTGAAAAAAGGGGGTGGCCTATCAATTGTATTTAATGGAAACACGTTTTCATTGCCGTACGCAGCCGTCGCGATTGCTGGTGAAGATATTAGACCAATCTACCTCTTGGCAAAAATGTTTACTGAAGGGGGGCGTGAATTAGTGTTTACCACAGCTAAGAATTTGGAAGATAATTTTAAAGAAAATGAAATTGATAGCCAAAAAATATTCAAAGATGTTTTCACTCCTAAAATTGCACAATTTTTAATTGAACCAAAGCATGAGTTAAAATTTCCATATATTAATTTAATTGAAAGCGCGAGCGATGAAAAACTTCATCATATAGCCGAAATTCACAAGAGATTTAGACGTATCGTTAGAGGTGCAGATGTATCTCAGCTAGGTTAAATATGCTATCGCAAACGAAGGGAACTCTAACAAGCTTAACATTCTGTTTCTCTCATTAACATCTATTATAGTCATACAGCTTACGATAACAAAGAACAATAACATGATACAGACACCATAACAAGATTCAAAGTAAAGGTATCCAGCAGACTAAACTGAGAGAAATAATGAGATTATGTGACGTAAATGTTTTTTATGCAAAGGAAAAACTATATTTTTGATAATTCAGACAAAATATTTAAATTTAGCTCTAACGTGAGGGGTTTTGAAACATTTGTTTTCGCCAAAAAATAGATATTTTCTTCAGTCTAGCAATACGACTATAAGAATAATAGAGTGTGAGAACCGTTAATCTCAATACATAAATCTTAAAATTAAGATCATTTAGTTGCGACGCTAGTTGCTACGATTTCATCAAGCGGTTTCGACCCAGTCTCAATTATCTTTAGATTAACCTGCCCAGTTTCAGCTGAGATTTCACGACCTCTGATGCTCTTTCGTTTCCTTACCCCGCTGCTTTTCGGATGGTACCCAGCTCCTCTTGAGAGAAGGAGTCGCTTTCTTCCAGCTCCAGGGAGATCGTACCTCATGGCAACTCCGTCTTTGTCAGATCCTCCTGAAACCGATAATTTATAGTCTAGAAGACCTATAAGTTCCCCCTCTACGATGTCTCCTATAGCTTTTCCTATGAGCTTGTTGGCCTTGGCGCCTGATACTTCAAGCTTGTAAGATTTACCGGTCTTTGGATCTGATATTACAAGTCT
>CAYYMO010000094.1:0-2837 GCA_964472955.1 uncultured Methanomicrobia archaeon
ACACCGGGTTAAGCGCTATAAAGATTTTGATATTGTGATCGGCCACAATGACGAATACATTATAGAAGGGAAGTCGTGCACGTGTAATGACTTTTTATATGCCCTCTCACGCAAGGGCAAGAAGTGTAGTCATGTTATAGCAATTGAAGTTGCAGAGACTGAAGGTTTAATCGATAACATAGGCGCGTGGTATCAAGACGTTAGGGAGCTGTTGTAGTCGCACACGGCATTACTCGTGAATATGCCCCATAAGATTAAAATAAAGATTCTGGCACGCTGCCGTAATTGGTCAGATAATCTATCATCTTTTGCTTTTTAATTATGGAATTCTGTGCAGCTATGTCAATTTGCGTACGCATTGATTCTATTTCATTTGTAGCAACATAGTCGCCTATTACCATCTTAACAGGAGTGTACGCTGACTCGCGGAACTTTGGCTTAATTTCCGATCGACGTCCATCTACGATTAACTCTGCTCCTTTTCCTTCCTCAACCCACCCAATTTCGGCTACTTGTATAACATTATGTAACGCTTTTTTTATTGTGTGTACCATAGATGGCGACACAATTATCAGCAGAGCATCAATACTCACTCCCAGATAATCAATGTGTAACTCATCTAGCATCTTAAGGACTTTTGGATTAACTAACGGTCTTATTTTATCCTCGTCAAAAACAAGTTTTACTCTGGCAGTTTTGGAGATCTCCTCAGCATCTCCACGTATACCTCCATTTGTCACGTCAGTCATTGCATGAACTTTCTTAACCAATCCCGTCTTGATGAGGATGTCGCAAGCGTTTAAAAATTTCACGTTGAGAGTTTCCATGACGATTTCTTGTTTTCCGTTATAAAGAGCGGCGGCTACTATAGTACCACCTCCTGACCCTTCTGACATGAGTATCCTATCACCAACTTTTGCATTAATTCTTGGTGTGAGGCCTTCTTTCTCAACGATTCCAACTGCACCTACGCAACCTGTTAACCTTTCACCTAGCACCACGTCGCCCCCTATTCTTAATGTGCTTCCTGTAACAAGAGGGACATTTGTGACTTGCGACACTGCAGATATCCCTGCAGTATAATCAAAAATCTTCGATACATCTCCGTCATCTGCTAGATGAATGTCTGAAAACAGAGCAATAGGCGTTGCCCCCATCACGAAGATATCCCGTAACGATGCACGAGTAACATGAAACCCTGCGAGAAATGGGTAATCGCTCAGGCGCGAATGCATACCATCAACCGTTATTACGACATATTTATCATGAACCTTTACCACTCCCGAGTCATCAAGCTGATCAGAGCCTATTATTGCACTTGTTTTTCCTATGATATCAGCAATTTTTTCGTGCACGTAAAAGTCGCCAGAACCTCTTGAACCTACTCCAAATTTTCCCATTGTGACGCCCGACTTTTTTTCGTCTCGCACTGTGAAATTTGCTTCCTCCACAACAGCCCTCGATAAACGTAATGCTGACTCACGGGAACTCTGCCTTATCTCTTGAATTCTATCTGCGAGAGTGTTTTCAATGTCTTCTCGTTTTTGTCCCTTTTTTAAAGCCCTCTTGGCATACTCTTCAAGATCCACTAACACATCTCCACGAAGTTTTTAAGCATTTTTAATCCAATGCTCGATGATTTCTCCGGATGAAATTGGGTCCCAAAAATGTTATCAACCGATACAATCGCGGCAAACTGTATTCCGTAATCTGACGTGGCTATGGTATGCTGTGCCGGTTCAACGAAGTAAGAATGAACAAAATATACGTAAGATCTTTCGATCCCTCGTAAAAATGGACTTTCCTGTTCGATTGTTATACAGTTCCAACCCATATGAGGTATCTTAAATTTCTCCCGTTGATTTTCAAATTTGAAGCGTTTGACAGTCCCTTCTATAAGGTTGAGACCCCGCACTAGCCCATTTTCGTCTTGGCCTTCTTCGCTATTCGTCATAAACATCTGCATGCCAAGACATATTCCCAGTAAGGGTTTGTTATCACTGACGAAATCAAATATTGCCCTTTCCATTGCCTGAATATTAGCCATACCGTTCTTGAATGCACCCACCCCAGGGAGAACCAAGCCATCTGCTCGGTCAAAATCACTCGGGTCAGACGTGACATCAACTTCTGCACCCGCATATTCTATTCCCCTCATTGCACTTCTGAGGTTCCCAAGACCGTAGTCGATGATAGCAACACGTGGCATAGTAGTTTAATCCTTAGTTTATTATTATGTAATCTGTACTATTACTATATTACACTGCAAGGGTCCCGGTCTGCCTGACCAAAACGGTTCCGTTTATTTTTTATCATGGTGCTTTTAAAAAAACTTTTGTGCAACACCGACGCTTAGCACAAATGTAGCTTTTTTATGCCGATATTCACTTTCTTTAAAGGGAATATAACATCGATAAATTTGGGAGGATCCACTTGTCAATCAAGTGGCAAATAATACATGATATACACTTGACATGTGACGCTATGCGATCTGTACTTTTAAGCGCAGTTTTGTATCTTGCAATAATGTCCCACTATGGGTGTGTGGTCAAGCGCCAGCTGTTTCAGCTCGACACCTATTAACTGCTGCTGATTCATTGTTTTATGCAAGCTCTTCACCTCGCTTCGGCAACCTTAAAAGCGAGATAAAAGGTTTACAAGTAGGTATTAATTAACGCTCAATCAACAAAAATATGACTAATTTCTTAAGATTTGTTTGAGAACAAATTAATATATCATAGAGTAGCATGATTAACGGTGGCAGAAGATATCATTCCTGTGGAGGTAAAAGGCATTTATATGGTAGGTACAGCCACAGGACACACTCCAGTCGTTCT
>CAYYMO010000095.1:0-6443 GCA_964472955.1 uncultured Methanomicrobia archaeon
GATGGCGATGGCGCGAGCCTTCCTGGATCAACTCCCAGTGAGCGCCGCCGACAAACATCGGATTGCACACAGCAACGCGGAGCGCCTCCTGCGACTGTGACCAGCGGGATGGCTATACAAGACTAAGATCTCAGGTAGCAGGCACCTGGGCTGATTCGCTGATCATCTGGTGAGCGGATCCAATCGCGATCCACGCCGCTAGACGGTTCGCATCGAAATCACGTGGACCGATCCCACGATGACCGCTGCGGCGTCTTCTACCAGAAGAGAAGATTGCTTTCGTATGTAACGCTGGCCGCGCATGCATAATGAGCGCAAGTTATATTATGCTAAACATACTAAACATACTAAAGTGAAGTGCAACCACTTAATGCACTAAAAGGAGTTGAAACACAATGACAATGCATGAACATAAAGAAGAAGGTAAGAAGTCCGAAATGATGGCAATGCTCTGGGAGAAGCTTGACGACAACGAGAAGAAAACGCTCATGCTGCGGAAGATCGAAGGCAAGATCATGAAGAAAGAAGGCAAGATTAAATTGCTGCAGCACAAAGTGGAGACGCTGAAGACCATAAAGTCAATGATGGAAAAGATGTAATGGGATCCTATCCTTCCCTATCTTATTATTTATTACTTCCGTAGGATACACACGGTGAGCTAATGGATCAAAATCGTGAGAAAGAGAGCATAAAAGAGAAAGAGAAAGAGAAAGAAAAAGAAAAAGCGTACCCTCCGGTGCTCGTCAAAGGGTACATGCGCCCTGATGGCACCTCGTATTACGTGGTCATCCCAAAAGAGATAAGGACGACTCTCAACCTCAAAGGGGGGGAGTATTTTATAATGAAGGCGTTGCCAGAGAGAAGGGCGCTGAGACTAAAGGTAGTAGAACTCGCTGATGAAGAGGGAGAGGTACTATAGTTACGTTACGTTCATTTCATCATTGATAAACAACCCAATCTTGCCCCGACTGGAGGGATAGCAAATAAATTTTCCGAGATTTTAAGCTACGTTATAAAAGTGCACAAGAATGGGGTGATATCTCACCAATGAAGCACTAGTGGTTCGCGCATCTCTTCCATGTGATGTAACGAGGGGTTAAACACTAGGAGTAGTGATACATGAACCAAGATAAAGTAAAGGTTAAGTTAAGCGGCATATCGGCGTCGATGTTAGGTTGCTTACGGGGCCGGGCGCAATTGAGCAAGGAATACAGCTCATTATTTTATGACGAGAGAGCTATCGAACTTATTGAAAAAATTGACTATGACTTCTCAACAAGTGATGTGCCGTTCAGAGGTATAATGTTTAATATCTCTCGTAAAATCAATCTACCACCATTCGAATCACCTGTATTAAGGGCAAAGCAGTTCGACGACAAGATAAGAGCATATATCGCAGAACACCCTCGTGCTTCGGTTATCAGTCTAGCGTGTGGGCTTGACACGACGTTTTACCGGGTTGATAACGGAATCATTTACTGGTATGATCTGGACCTTCCTGCTGCCATCGACGTCAGAAAACAGTTGCTCCCGACACCTGACAGGGTAACGTACTTCGCGAAATCGCTCTTCGATCCAAGCTGGTGTGACGACATCAAGCATACCGGAGATGGAGTATTCATGATGGCTGGTGGGGTGTTGCCCTTCTTTGAGGAATCGGACATAAGACAGTTCTTTTCGATGCTGGCAGATAATTTCCCTGGCGGTGAAATTGTGTTTGATATTCCATCAAGATTAGAAAATAATTTTGGAGCATGGATTGACATGGTTCCACCGGAACAACGAGACGCGATGAAAGCAGCGTGGTCTGAAGCCTTGAAGGACTGGTGGGAAAAGGCGCCACAAGACCAGAGAGATGAAGTGTATGATATAATAACCACGCTCAAAACTCCAATCAAGCCGAAAGGTAAGGAGTGGGCAGATATTGACACGTGGTGGGATCAGCTTAGCGATGAGGAAAAGGAGGGGGCATTGCGCGACTTCATGGAGTCCTCCCGCAGGGGTTTTATTAAATGGGCACTAGAAGATGCGAACGAAATTACAAAATGGGACAACCGCATCACCGTGCTAGATCAGTTCCCGCTGTTCAGAAACATCCCACGAGATTCATTGAGCGCAGATGCCAGAAGATTAATGGACTATAGTGATGAAAGTGGAAGATTTAATATTTTTCATTTGCAAGTGTAACAGCAATGAGATCCCTACGGCGATATGTTGAACAATGTCCGAGTAATTAAGCAATAAGAGTAGGCATGCGAGAGGGTAAAGTAAAGATCGAATTAAGCGGCGTTTCGGAAACGCTGTTGGGCCCATTATGGGCTCGAGCCAAAATAAGCAGAGATTATAGCTCACTATTTTATGACGCTAAGGCTGTTGAACTGGTCGAAAAAATTGACTATGATTTTTCAACGTTTGACATGATTCCTTTTGAAGGTTATCTGCCACTACTATTTGTGGCGCGAGCAAAGCAATTTGATGAAAAGATAAAAGCGTACGTCAAAGAGCACCCTTATACATCAGTAGTGAATATCGGCGCCGGGCTTGATGCGACGTTTTACCGGGTCGACAACGGCAGCATTCACTGGTATGACCTGGACCTTCCCGCTGTCATCGACATCCGGAAACAGCTGCTCCCGGAACCTGACAGAGCAACATGCGTCGCGAAATCCTTCCTCGATCCAAGCTGGTGCGACGACATCAGGCATACCGAAGATAGGGTATTCATGATCGCTGGTGGGTTATTGCGTTACTTTGAAGAGGGACAGATAAAACAGTTTTTCTCGATGTTAGCGGATAATTTCGCGGGTAGTGAGATTATATTTAATGCCTCATCAAGAGTAGATAACCACTTCGGAGCGTGGATTGAGCAGCTGCCGGCGGATCAGCAGAAAGAGTTGGGGGCCGCACTGATGGAGAAGTTGAAAGGTTGGTGGGATAGGGCGCCACAAGATCAGAAGGATAACCTGATTTCAATGCTCAAGACCTCGGCTGGGCCGCGCGGCATAGAGTGGACCGACGTCGAAGAGTGGTGGGACCAGCACAACGCTAAGGAGATGAGAAAAGAAATGCGGCGCAACTTCGGAGCTTTCTCTCGCTGGGGAGTGGGATTGGGTAAATGGGCATTAAAAGATGTCAACGAAATTACAAGATGGGACGACCGTATTACCGTGATAGATCAATCCCCGTTGTTCAAAGATATTCCACGAGACCTCTCGTGGGGCAAAGCTATCCGACAATTCATGGATTTCAGTGACAAAAATAGAATGTCAAATGTTTTTCACTTACGAGTTTGATGCCAACGCCAAAGTTGTAAAGTTCGAAGTTCTCAAGGTGCTCTGTTGGACATCATAGCGAGCCACTGCATGAACGCAAACGTGTACTAGTTTTTTCCGAACAACGATTTTTGAAGAGAGGCTAATGGTAACCCTTGGAGACTTTCTTAATCCTTTCGGTTCTACTTCAATGAATCAATTGATTTGTTTCAGCCACGAGCTCCGACAAGTTAAATAAAAATAAGTTCTCTCTTTCACAGCTCGTGGATCAATACAATGTGCAATAGCTAGTTCCTCGCATCATTACGAGACGGTGATGATTCATATATCAAAACAACATTTTATTACTGTCGTCAATTTTTTTATGCGCTCACCATGTTGAAAATTTGTGTAAAAGTACCAAAAATAGAAGGTGAAAAGACCAGGCGTCGATTAAATGATTTAGATGTACTAGATAAAAACTACAAAATAAGAAGCTCTGATGGTTACTTATACATCCCCATAAGAGAGGCAGCAGAGACATTGGAGCAGTTTAATTTTGAAAAATGCGACGTAAAACCTCTTAAAAAAGCCCCTCCCAAAAAAATGGGAGTTAGCTACGATGTCATTGGTGATATCGCGATAATAGAGTACTCAAAAGATGCTCAAAGGATAGCTCAAGATATTTTAAACACGAGAAAACGCGTAAAGGTAGTACTCGCAGCTACTAGCCCTGTAAAAGGTGATTATCGACTTAAAGATTTCGTCGTGATGGCTGGCGAAAATCGGACTACGACTTTTCATAAGGAATTCGGCATTACACTGTTTGTCGATGTATCAAAAGCGTATTTTAATCCGAGATTATCTACTGAGCGCAATAGGATTGCACGTTTAGCTGAATCTGATGAAATTGTAATAGACATGTTTGCTGGCGTTGGACCTTTTACTATCATGCTCGGAAAGAGAGTTAAACAGGTTATCGCCATGGAGATAAATCCTGATGCTTTTACCTACCTAAGAAAAAATGTAGAGCTCAACAAACTGAAAAACATCGATGCGTTTCTTGGAGATGCAAAAAAGCTTTCCGCCCAATTTAAAGGTGTCGCTAACAGGATAATTATGAACTTGCCTCATTCAGCATTTGAATTCTTAGAGCAAGCTGTCATTATGCTGAGTGAACGAGGCGGTACGATCCACTTTTACGACATAAAAGAGGAAAGTTGCGTACCGCAAACTGTAGGTGGAATTAAAAAGCTAATCGAAAAAAACGGTAGATCCATTGAAAACGTAAACGTAAAAAGTGTGAGATCGTATGCCCCAGGACTATTTATCATCGCTATGGACGTAACCGTTGCCCCTTCAATTTCTCAAACTGAGCCTAGCGATTAGTGATGAGAGCGTGTCGGAACGTTTCAATGATCACATCAATCCCACACCTGTGCTATCGGGGGCATCTCTAATTTATGTTTCGACAGTATCACCCTGTTATGCACTTCAATTATTTTTCTCTTGTTGATACCAAGATCTCTCGTGATTTGGTCGACGCTCCTTCCCTTATCCAGTTCAACTAATATTTTGTCAAGATCGGTATAACGAATGCCAAGCTCTTCTTCATCGGTTTGTCCGACCCAGAGCCCTGCAGAAGGAGCTTTTCTAATTATGTAGTCCGGTAATGCGAGATACGCAGCAAGTTGATAAACGTGCGTTTTATATAAACTTCCTATAGGGAGAATGTCTACTCCGCCGTCGCCATATTTAGTAAAATAGCCAACACGTAACTCAGTTCTATTTCCAGTACCAAGAACTAGACGATTTTCAGTGTTTGCCACTGCGTAATTCAAAATCATTCTTGCCCGGGCCTTTATGTTTGCGACAATTACCTTCTGGTTTTCCCCGCCCGAGAGCCCTAATAAGTCCTTTGCAGCGTTTATGCAGGTAATGATATCATTAATTTTAACTAATTTATACGGTATTCCATGTGTCTCTGCGATAGTCGTAGCATGAAAAACGTCTTCTCTCGGAGTGACTCCCAACTCAGGCAAGATGAGCGCTTGTACATCTACTACATCGTGTGCAAGGAGCGCAACAACGGAGGAGTCGACCCCACCGCTCAGAGCTACTATAGCTCCGTTTGCCGCTGCATTCTCTACGCTGTTTGCTATAAAATCCGTAATTTTACTTTTAATCCTTCCGAGGTCTTCGTCGGTCAGGGATAATGAGCACATTTATTACACGTAGCACAGGAAACAATAAAATGTCTAATCATTTGCGCTAAAGACGTCCTTTACGGTGTTAAACACTTTTGATTTTCGGCTCACTTTCGGGACGCTTTCACCGCTGATCGAGGCAAATTCACCCAATAGCTCCTTTTGTCTCTCGCTGAGCTTCGTTGGCACTTTTACTACGAGCGTCACATATTGACTTCCTCGGCCGTGTCCGTGTATATTCGGAGCACCTTTGTCCTTTAGACGGTAAACCGTGCCTGTCTGAGTACCCTCTGGAATGTCCACCGTTACGGTATCATAAACAGTCGGCACTTCAATACGGCCTCCGAGTGCTGCTTGAGAAATTGAGATGGGGATGTCGATGTAGATGTCGTCTCCTTCGCGTTTAAACGCTTCGTGTGCTCTAACGTTTATAAATACAAACAAATCACCAGTTGGCCCTCCACGGATGCCTGCGGATCCCTCCCCCGTCTTCCTGATATGTACGCCGGAATACGAACCGGGGGGGACTTTGATGGAGATTTTACGTTCCTTTCTGAGTGCTCCAGTCCCTTTGCATGTCTTACACGCATTCTCAAAAATGGTGCCCTCGCCCTTACAATTAGTGCACGTCTCGATTCGAATCACTTGACCGCCTAAAATGTTCATCGCACGCTGAATTTCACCAGTGCCTTTACATAATGGACATGTTTTTGTCCCAGTGCCAGGCTCAGCACCTTTCCCTTCGCAATGGGAGCATCGCTCATAACGGTCTACTTTCACTCCTGCTTCGGTACCAAAAATAGAGTCTTCAAATGAAATTTCAAGATTGGCTTGAATGTCAGAACCTCTCTGTGATCGTGACGTGCGCCCCCTAGACTGAGTTCTAAACGGGCTACCGCCAAAGCCACCTCCGAAAAATGACTCAAATATGTCTGAAAAGCCTCCACCTCCAAATCCCTGGAAACCTCCGAACCCGTAGTCCCCG
>CAYYMO010000096.1:0-3710 GCA_964472955.1 uncultured Methanomicrobia archaeon
ACCCTTCTATAGTCGTGGTCTTTCATGGCAGTTCCTCGAACGTGTTGGCCCGCCTGCTATCGTCCACGGACAATTCATGGGCGATATCAGTAGTCATAAGCGCCCTTATTTCTTCGGAATCAGTTGTTTGACCAAGGATCCACATCAGCTTCACAAGAGCCGTTTCACTTAACATATCACCTGCTTCGATAACCCCCGCCTTCAAAAGGTCACGCCCCGTATCATATACTCTGTCATTGACTCTGCCAAAAATGCATTGTGAGGTCATAACAACAGGCATTTCCCTATTTGCCTTTTCGATCCTGGGTATCCAATCACTTGAAACGTGCCCCAATCCTGTCCCCTCGATGACGAGTCCTTTGTAACCTAGTGACAAAAAGTGGTCGATTATATGGGGCTTGGCTCCAGGATAAAATTTTATGAGGGCACACCTCGGCTCCATAGTTGACTTGATAGATAGTTCACAACCACCTCTAGGCGCGAATTCATCGAGCAATTGAAGTGCTCTGCTGGGATACTGGACCCTAGCTACTGGTGTGGCATTAACCGATGTGAAAGCATCTCGTCTTGATGTGTGCAGTTTTTTCATCCTTGTGCCTCTATGAACGAGGCAGAAATCATCGGACATATTTTCGTGCATGACTGCTGTTACTTCAGCGATGTCACTCGTCGCAACGACTGCGGCACTTACTGCATTCATTACATTATCACTGCTTGGTCTATCTGCAGATCGTTGAGAACCAACAAATACAACTGGAACGGGAACTTTTAACATAAAAGATAGCGCCGCAGCGCTATACCCCATTGTGTCCGTTCCGTGCGTAATTATTACTCCGTTCATCCCTCGCGTAATCTCACTAAAGGCACATTGGGCGAGCTCCGACCAGAGCTCAGGCGTCATATTCTCACTTAGCATGTTGTAGAGCAGTTTTCCTTCAATGTTTGCCACGTCAGCTAATTCAGGTATTGCATCAATTATGTCATCGGCATCAAACTGGCTCGTTACTGCGCCCGTTCGGTAGTCAATTTTACTTGCAATAGTCCCACCTGTGGAGATCACGGAAATATTGGGCAGCCCATCTCTGCTAGGTCTGAGCCTAGCTGTCTGTTGAATCATTGTTCGTTGTTGTAAAAGCTTTAAGTTAATATTATCAGGAGAAAATCCCACGTTATAACCGCTATCAAGCTTAATAACGACAAAATCACTCGTGCTTGGCATTAAAACCCCAATAAAGTGTCTTCCATTTTGCTCAACTAAAACTTTGTCGCCCTGTTCGATTTCCATTTTAGTCCTCTGTGAGATTCTCTAGATTGGCATAAACTTTATCCAGCCTTTCAACGAGCATGCGTACTTTGTTATTTTCTTTATTTATTTCTACGCGCCTGGAGTTAATCATTCTTGATACCTCGTCCGGTGATGGGCCCCCTCTTGCATTCCGATGCTTAACGCTTATGTAAGGGTCTAGTGCACTCGTAACATCTTTTCGGGTCAAGCCGAGACTAGAAAGTGTTTTACCAGTGCGCTCTTTGGATATCGCATTTAACGTTTTTAAGTCAACAGTGCCCTGTCGCGCCAGCTCGCCAACAATGGCGTGTGCTGTTCTGAATGGCATCTTCGTTTTTCTTACAATTGTATCAGCTAGCTCAGTCGCGGTTGTAAATGTAGCTGAGCTCTCGATATTAAGGTGGTCTATGTCAAATTTAATGGTCTCAAGAACGCCCGTGGTGATGGTGATCGAATCAATAGTATTCTCTATTGCAGCTTTCAAGTGGATGGTGACTTCCTGCAGATCAAGATTGTAGCTATAAGGAAGCGCTTTGCAGATTGTTAGCACAGAGGTTAGGGCCCCGATCACAGAACCAGTCTTAGCACGAACAAGTTCTAGAGAATCAGGATTCTTCTTTTGAGGCATAATGGAACTTGTGGATGCATATTTGTCGCTAATTTCAACGTACCCAAACTCTGAAGTGCTCCACAGAATGAATTCCTCTGCTATACAACTGATATTTGTCATTAAATTTGAAAGGACTGCGAGGCATTCGACAGCATAATCTCGCGTGCTCACCGCGTCCATTGAATTTTCGACAATTCCATCAAACCCGAGCATCACCGCTGCAAAGTCCCGATCTATTGCAAATCCAGTCGAAGCAAATGCTGCAGCCCCCAGTGGGCAAGCATTTGTCCGGTTAAAGCAGTCACCTAATCTTGTAAGGTCTCTTCCTAAGGCATCGTAATGAGCGAGGAGATGATGTGCTAACGTTGTTGGCTGAGCACGTTGGAGATGTGTGAACCCTGGAATAAGCGTTTCAACGTTTTTCGACGCCCTATCGAGCAAGGCCATTTTCAAGTGTACCAACTTCATCATAAGTCGCACTATTTGCTCTCGGACCGCCATTCTAATACACGTTGCAACTTCGTCATTTCTCGAACGCCCCACATGTAGCATTCCTCCGTATTCTTCACCTATCATGTCTATGAGGGCGCTCTCTATTGCCACGTGGATATCTTCTGCATCTTTGTTTAATGAATCGTACCCCTTCGTTCGAATGGTGCCAATACCTCCGAGTAGTGAATTTGCTGCGTCGTTTGAAATTATACCCTGCTTTTTAAGCATAACAACATGCACAATATCCACCATGATATCATACTCAAAAAGCCATTCATCTGTCACTATGGAAGATATAAAGCGCTGTGCAAGTTCGTCCATATTGGTTAGACGTCCTCTTCGTAGGATATTCTTCCGCAAGATATTTTCTTTCATTTGCACCCAGATAGCTTAGAGATTATCGTGTAAATCTCTTGACTTTGCGCGTTGTGAACGTTAAACGCTTTTAACTGATACATAACATGTCGTACAAAGCTCTTAAATATGTTGAGCAGGGAAGCTATAAAATGATTAACCTTGGATAAAATTAATTTTTATAAATTACACATACACATACGTATTGATTAAATGAGGCACTTAGAAGGTAAAACTGTTGTAGTTGGAGTTACCGGTAGCATAGCAGCCGTTGAAGTCATTAAACTAGTAAGGTCGCTTCGACGTAGCGGTGCAGATGTTCATGCAGTTATGTCCCGCGCTGCCTGCCATATTGTACATCCCCGTGCCCTTGAATATGCCACGCAGAATCCTGTTATAACTAAAATAACGGGAATGGTTGAACATGTAAAATTTTGTGGCATAGGGGGTTGTGCTAATGCGTTACTAGTCGCTCCTTGCACAGCAAATACCATAAGCAAAATTGCGAATGGCATTGATGATACGCCTGTCACGACTTTTGCGATTACTGCCATTGGTTCAGGAACACCCGTACTAGTGGCGCCCGCAATGCATGAGGCGATGTTTAATCACCCAATTATAAGCCAAAACTTGGCAAAACTGAGAGAGTTGACGCATATTGTAGAGCCTTGCGTCGAAGAAGACAGAGCTAAGATTGCTGAAACCGAGGAGATAGTTGCAGCAGTGGAGCTCGTGCTATCACAAAAGGATCTAGCAGGCAAGAAAATTCTTGTCACTAGTGGCGCTACAGTCGAATCGATAGATCCTATAAGAATACTTACTAACAGAAGTTCTGGCAGGACGGGGAGAGCTATTGCTTTTGAAGCACAAAGACGAGGCGCACAGGTCACGATAGTACACAATTATGACGTAAAAGGTCTCTCACAAATAAAGATCGAGAGCGCAGGCGACATGATCGATGTGGTATTA
>CAYYMO010000097.1:0-2853 GCA_964472955.1 uncultured Methanomicrobia archaeon
GCATATGAAAGCGCTCTCTCCCGCTGATGCTGAAACTATTGAGGAGCTCACCAACGCTGCACGACGCTTTACCGGCTTAGAGCTCTTTTCACTACCGATAGCAGGCAAAGGGGAGTTTATTCGGGCGCTTACGTTTGCACCCACCCTAATGAAGTGGGCGAGAATAAACCTGCGAGACTATGCCACCCGTTTTAAAGATCCTTTCCTGCGAAAGGCCTTCCCAACGGTGCTGTACGATTTTGAGGATGTTCCCATGTTAGGCTTATTGACTTTTCTCGCAGGGATGCACAAGCGTGATCTTGGCTGGCCAGAAGGCGGCTCACTCGAATTCTCAAAAGCGATCGCATCGCGGTACCAAGAGCTCGGTGGGGTGCTGCACTACAACTCACACGTCAAGACAATTCTCGTAGAGGGGGATAGGGCTGTGGGCGTTGAGCTGGTCGATGGCACAGAGCACCGCGCAGACGTGGTGATTTCCAATGCTGATGGGCGCACCACTATTTTTGACATGCTTGAAGGAAAGTACACCAACGAGCGCATACGAAAATTTTATTCCGAGCCCCTTGAACGTCAAGATATGACCTTCCACGTCTCGTTCGGCGTGGACAGAGACATATCAAATGAGCCGCATGCGCTTGTCCTTTTCTTGGAAAAACCTATTATCATAATGAGTACAGAAATTGATCGGATCGATGTGGAGCTTACAAATCACGATCCCAGCATGGCTCCTCCGGATAAAGGAGTGGTCAAGGTGGTGTTGAATTCAAGTTACGCGTATTGGAGGGACCTTCACCCGACGTACAAGAGATATCAAGCAGAAAAAGAACGCATAGCAGAGATACTTGCTGATCAGCTCGAGACGCGGTTTCCAGGGTTCAAAGACCAGGTTGAAGCAGTAGATGTCGTAACGCCGGTGACGTTTGAGCGCTATACGGGGACGTGGCAAGGATTCCAAGCATGGATGCCAGAACAAGGATTTCGTGGATTCTTAACCGTTTTACGAGGAAAAGGATGGTGTAGAACGCTGCCAGGCCTAAAAAACTTCTACATGATCGGACAGTGGGCAGGTGATCACAGCCTCCCGATCGCCGCCATAGGCGGCAGGAATTTGATACAAAGCATCTGCAAATCCGATGGAAAACGCTTCAAGACGGAATTATTTGATCGGTTCAAGAAAGTTGAAGGTGGAGCAGGCGATAGGTAGTTGAAATATCCCTTATCCGCATCAATAAGTCCGGACTTCGATCGATGGACGCTCGAGTCTCTTCTTGGCCCCCGTTTTTAATGTCTTCCAAAGCTGATAATCTATAACCATCGTTCCTTCCATACCACCAACCAAACTACAGCTATAGACACCAATGCATACGATAGTACCCACGCATATCCCATTCCAATTATTCCATACTTCAAAAGAAGCGGGTATCCGACTCCTAGCATCAACGCCGACAGTGCAAAGTTCACGTAATTGAGCATCTTTATTTTTTTCTGAACAATCAAAATCGATGAATAAATCGAAGGGATTACCGATAAGAGACTAGATACCACGAGCAACCACAGCAGTGCGACTGCCTGCGCTGAGTACTGTGTGCCAAAGACGAGCAACAGCTTGTCGCCGAACAAAAATGCAACTGCAATCGCGGGAATCAATATCAACACCGTGAACTTTAAAGACTTTATTGAACTCTCCCTCAGCGGCATTTCATGGGATCCTTCGACAAAAAGAGAAAGACTAACGCCAGCCGGCACTGCAAAAAAGAGCATAGCCAGTGTATGCGCGATGTAATAATACGCGCCTTGACGCGCGCCGACAGCGTTGACGATCATCACTGGAATTATCAGAGGGGCCATTTGGAAGATCCCAGCGGTATAATTGCCCAAAGAGAACCTAAAGATCTCTCGTAGGGATTTTGTGTCAATCTCCCACTTCATAGAGAGACCATAATAGTAAAGCACAACTGTGCCGAAGAGTATTGTCGCTAAAAATGCGACATCCCACGATAAAAAGATGCCTAATGTCCCGAGCGAAGCAAAAACAAATATTAATGGAACTCGCACGCCGAGAATCGTACTTTGGATCAAATAGAGATGGCCCTGCCTCGCCGCTATGAGTGCAGTACCCTGCATTGTAGAGACCGCAGTAACGGCTGCGAACCCGATTAGTGCGACGAAAAACCATCCTTCGCGTAGGAATAAAAGCTGCGGCGAGAAGACTCCAAGACCGCCGAGGAATATGGCCATAAGGGCGAGTGATGAAAGTAACGTTATAATTAATGTGGTCGAATAGAGTCCACGTTTGTTGTTCGATCCCGGCAAAAAACGCGTAAGCCCCGCGTCCAGGCCTAAGGGCGCGAGGCCCATGATGAGGACTGTCGACGAGAATGCGGCCGTCGCGAGTCCGACATTAGTTGACGACATAGTGCGCGCCGCGACCATCCAGAACGCAAGAGCGAAAAAAATCCCGAACAGTTGAGTGAGCATGATGGAAAGTGAGTTACGATAGAGCGGTTCACGGTAATATTTCCTCAGGTCAAGCGGCATCTCAATGATCTAGTATCTAGCAGATCTTAAAGTATTCGTATGTAATCTCAAACTATAAGTGTTCGCGTGGCATAGTATAGCGTAATACCCCCTTACGCTCACAATTCAGGAGTAGGTATGCAACAGGATAAAATAAAGATTAATTTAACTGGCGTGTCAGAAACCCTGCTAGGCCCATTGTGGGGCCGAGCAAAGCTAAGTAGAGAACGTAATCCAGTGCTTAACGACGCGAAAGCGATCGAACTCGTTGAACAGATTGATTACGATTTCTCTACGATTGATCGTAATATTCCTCCTGAAGTCGACCTACTAATC
>CAYYMO010000098.1:0-5793 GCA_964472955.1 uncultured Methanomicrobia archaeon
AGCTTTATCTATTGGATGCCCTATCTGTTGCAGTTGATCAAGTCGTGCTCGTACTTGTTTATACGGGTCGTATGCATGCTGCATGCCTCTCTTTGCAGCTGGTTCAAGTCCTGTGTAGCTTTGAGGAGTGCCGAAAGGTGGCCCACCCGGACAAGGAACACACCGCCCATGCGGGCACGGGTGTGGTGAGGTCATAACCGCAATTACTGCTACTCCTGAGGCAGTTCTCACTGGTTTCCTCTGAAGGACCTCTTGAAGCAGCTTCCGCTTATGCAGATCTGCTGCGTTGTAAATTTGAGAATTGCTTAGGAGGAGGGGTAATCCGAAACGCTTTGATATATCGATCTTTACATTTTGTAGATTTTCCCGCGTAATAGCGCCTACTAGAATTCCATTTATTATCTCTGAACAAGCATCTGCTATTACTTCGCTCATGGTATCAGTTACGTCTTCACTGGATCATTACAATAAATTATAGAAGTTTAATAATATTCATATTTCTGACTGCAATACGTATTGGCTGTAGTTGTTTATATCGGTCGACAATCTAGCTCCATCGCTCTTTGTGCGTAAACCGCTTGATATCCATTCTGATTGTTGGCATTGGCGCCTCGTTAGGATATCCTACTGGGAGCATTAAAACAGCCCGTACGTCAAGTGGCAACTCTAATAACTTTCTTACTTTGTCTTCATAAAAAGCTCCAATCCAGCACGTTGAAAGCCCCATGCTCTCTGCCGCTAGCTGAATATACGAGGCCGCTATGGTAACATCTTGAACTGCATATAGCTCGCCTCTGTCACCATAATTTCGACTCGAACGACCAATATTCGCACATCCAACAAGCACGAGTGGGGCCTTTGCTATAAAGAACTGCCCGAGTGCGGCCTCAGAAAGCTGGTGCTTCGTGTGGGCATCTCTAACGACAATAAACTCGCGTGCTTGAAGGTTTCCAGCTGAGGGAGCGGATTGTGCTGCTTCAAGTAGTTTATTTAAATCTTCATCACTCAAGTCCTCCTCTTTATACGCTCTAACCGAACGTCGCTGCTTAATTATCTTCATCAGGTTTTCATAATCGGACATTTTTATCAATTGAAAAGGGTTATTAGTTTAATCATATTAATATAATGCAAGGTCTGGAGTGAGAAAATGAGAATTTCTATGGACTTGGAGCTAAAAGACACACCAGGGCAGCTCGTCCATGTCTTGACCCCTATATCGGATCTAGGCGGCAATATCATGAGTGTCATTCATCACCACGATGAGAAAACCTTCAGAAATACGATTCCCGTCTTTGTGGTTTTTGAGATGGAAGAAAAAAAGCTTGATGAGCTTCGAGAAAGGCTTGAAAGAAGTGACGTAACAATTGTGCGTATGGGAAAAATGAGGCTTCGTGAGACCGTGAGTATACTGCTAATAGGGCATGTAATTCACACTGGTTTGACTGATACCATTGATCATATAGATCGTACCGGTTACGCGGAAGTACAGGATCTATCGCTTGCGATGCCTGAAATTGACGGGCCATCATCTGCCGTAATTACGGTAAGTGCTACGGGAACAGGGGAACTGAAAAAGGCAGTTGAAATACTGAAAGGGGTGACGGAGAAAAAAGATTTGCTGATGATAGAGCCAATAGGCGACAGAATTGGGGGCGGTGGCCGATAAATGCACAAATATGATCGACGAGTGAAAATTTCGATAATCGGCTTTGGCGCTGTTGGTCAGGGAGTTGCCAAAGTTGTAAAAGACGTTCCATTTATCCAGGTTATAGCCATAGCTGATTCGAAAGGCGTTGCGATGACTCCTGACATAGAGGAGGTACTTACCAGAAAGCAAGCTGGGCTTCCAATTTCAAATTCCGACTTAAGTGCGATAGATGTTATTATGCGCGTCGATCACGACATAACGGTGGAGGTAACTCCTACGAATATAATAGACGGGGAGCCCGGTTTAATGCATATTCGGGAGGCATTAAAACGCGGTCGCCACGTCGTTACCTCGAATAAAGGACCACTTGTCAAAAGATTTAACGAGCTTATGAGGCTTGCAAATGATCATAGGGTAATGCTGCGCTATGAGGCAACGGTAGGCGGAGCTATGCCAATGATAAATCTCGTACGGGAAGCCCTTACGGGTTCGAGAGTACTTAACATCGTTGGAGTATTCAATGGTACGTGCAATTACATACTTACAAGGATGACAGAAGAGGGTTTAGATTACGATCACGTATTATCAGAAGCA
Source organism: uncultured Methanomicrobia archaeon (assembly GCA_964472955.1). Lineage (GTDB taxonomy): Archaea > Halobacteriota > Bog-38 > Methanoflorentales > Methanoflorentaceae > DASPRZ01. The sequence continues at coordinate 2,243 of CAYYMO010000098.1, forward strand.
CAGGACATGGGCATTGCCGAGGCCGACCCTACATATGATGTAATGGGCATAGATACAGCTTGTAAAGTCGTTATACTAGCTAATTCAATATTTAAACAAAATGTGACCTTAAATGATGTAGATGTTACCGGCATCATAAAAATAACCGCTGACGCTCTGAGGCTCGCAAAAGAAAGGAGTTATTCCGTTAAGCTAATAGGTGATGTAAAGGGTCTTAAAGTCTCGCCTATGATGGTTCCGGTAGGACACCCCCTCTCGGTAGGTGGCACTTTGAACGCGGCATCGATTGCGACCGATAACGCTGGTGAGATCACCGTCACGGGAAAGGGGGCTGGTTCGATAGAAACTGCAAGTGCGATATTGAGCGACATCGTCAGTATTTATAAAGAGCTAAGAGATGTGGACGATACACAACGTTAACATTGCGCTAGGGTTCATTTGTCGCCAAAAAGTCGCACTATGACTCCGAGAGAGCGACGCATTCATGTCTTGAATGACTAAGCTTCGTCTAAGCTTCTAATTGAAGGTCGCTCTGTCCTCTTTTGATCAACGAGGAGATAGCAATTCCAGTCAGTGCAACGATAATTGCTCCCGCCACAGAAAACATCAAAAGCTGGAAGCTCGTCACAATTTCAACGCTTCTTGACATCTTTATGATGAGAATATCACCAGGGCCAAGAACTGGTACGGGTTTACCGCCGAGTGCAAGAATCAGTATGCTTGAGCTCCATAATACTAAACCGGTTGCAAAGAAGAAAAACGGAAATTCCCAATATCGCGATACACGTTTTACTTCTCCGAGATATGCATCTAAAATACGCCCGAAGCTGGCAATTATTCCGGCAGCGACATACCACCAGATTGACGTGTTTATGTAAACTGCGGCAATTAACACTCCACCGTAGTTCAAAACGTCAACACTGACAGCTGTTATGATTCCTTGGGCTGAACCGATAATGCCAAGCGCAATAGCAACGACGTATGTGATAAACGATATATTCCCGCCGTAGAATGATGACTTTACGCTTTGAAACATGCTTTCAAGAACATCATCAAAGCCGAGTCCCCTGAACAGGAGATAAATACCTATGAATGCACTTATAACTATAATAGCTCCTTCAGGATGCTGAGCAAACGAAAATATAGCGTATAATATTAGGGTAAGGCCGATCGGTATAAAGAAGGTGTTTGCAATTTTTGGGTCATCAAATAGCTTTTTAATTATGTAATATGTGCTTTCAAGACTTTCTGATTGTTTAATTACGACGCGTCTGACGCTATTAACATGTAAACGCGACTCTACTATAGGAAGCACATATTCATCTTCAGCGCCGTCAGTTACTAATATAGCATTTGCAGCGCCGACTTTGACGAGAACTGAGTCGAGCTGATCCGATAAGTTTTGATCAGATTTTAATCCTATATCCGGATTACCCGAAATTGATGCAATTTCGACGTCCTTTCCCTGTGATTTAAATTCGTCGTAGATTCGGACGCCTTCGAAAATCGTATTGGCATCAGAGTCTTCTGGATCCGCAAGTCCTAATTTAATAGCGGCGTTTATGTTATCCGTTCTACCGATAACTGGCCCTTGAATGTTGGCTTTTGAGCCGAGATCATCATCGCGATCTACACAAATGACCAATATCATTACTAAACATATTGATAAGAGGATTACATTAAATTTGCTATAACAGTCCCGATCGCTGAAGTAACAAAAGGTCCTCTGTTTCTAATTTTTGTCCCTCTTTGAACATAGCATAGACCTCTTCCGCGCGCTTAAGCACTTGAACTTTTTCACGGGACTCTCGAGTCTCTTTCGACTTCTTATAAAGGCTAAATATGACTTTGTCGTAATCCCTTAGCTCTTTTTGCATCTTTATGTACTTATGATGCTGCTCGTCTGCCATTTCTTGCGCTAGTACAAAATCCTTGTGTGCTGCATCTGCTTCAGCCCGCATCTGATCGGCCTCTTTAAAGCTCGCAAGCATATTGTCGTGGTACTCCTGAGCAAGCTGCGCATTTATGGTCACTTGCTTATGATGCTCGCTAGCCTCATCCCTCAGTTGCTTAGCCTTGTCAAGTATCTCTCTGAGCTCAGTGTTGTTTTCAAGTTCTCCTTTCTTTTGTCTATATTGCTCCCACAGGTGGGCTATCCGGTCGACAAGATCACGCTCTTTTTCAGTGCTAAGCACTTCAGTCTGCTGTCTGAATTCAAGGTGGTCTATCTCGCGTTTAAGCTCACTTAACGAAAGTCCCCCAGCTACTTTGTATCTCTTTTTTATTTGGTCGGCTTTCACGAGCAAGTTATTAGCTTTTTCATTGAGCTTTTCGCGTCTCTCTTTGTTCTCCGAAACGAGTATGTTGTATTCGTCTCGTTTGTCTTTATATTGCTGCGCTTGGTCAATAAGCGCCCTCGTCTTCGTGTTTAGCTCATCTCGTTTCGTGGCAAATTGGCTTGCTTCTGAGTTGAGCCGGTTCCTTTCAAGTTTCGAGGCTTCGGCATCCTTCTTTAACAACGCTTTCTTTTCCTGTAAATCCTTTAGCATTATTTTCCTCCTTTCAATATAGGAAGGATCAACCTAAGGTCTTTTTCTGTTATTATGACGTCTGATGCATCCTGCAAAATTGGATTGGCGTTGAAAGCTATTGAAAATCCAGCGGCTTTAAACATCGAGATGTCGTTGGCCCCGTCACCTATAACGATGCAATCTTTGGTGCTAATTCCCTCTTTTATAGCAATCTCCTCTAACACATCTTTTTTTGAGTTTTGACGCATAAGTAGTCCTGAAACTTTTCCCGTCAAAACCCCCTCCTCAATTTCCAACTCATTTGCTATGGTATAATCAATGCCAAGCCTTTCCGCTATTTTTTCGGCGACAACGGTAAAACCTCCCGAAACTATTGCAATCCTGTAAGTCTTTTTAAGTTCGCTAATTACTTGCTCGGCTCCGTTCATTAGAGGTATCTTTTGGATGACAGCATTGACTTCTGCTACTGTAAGACCCTTTAAGAGTTTCACTCGTTCTTTTAAAGCATCTTCAAAATCTATTTCACCCCTCATAGCACGCTTCGTTATGGCTGCAACGCGATCTCCAACGTTGGCCGCATTGGCAAGCTCATCTATCGTTTCAGCATCTATAAGCGTGCCATCCATATCAAAAACGATCAGAGTTGCACTTCCGTCACAAAATAATCTACCACTCGGGGAATTGATAAGCTCCGATCTCATGATTGAAGCAGTATTCAACCTCCTGGTAGTCAACTCTAAAATCTACCACATCTTTTTTAACCTTTTCGGGTCTCTCTCCGTTTAAAACTCTTTCAATTAGAGAAGCTACGACCTTCATTTCTGATTCCTTCATTCCAAGCCTTGTAAGTTCTTGCGTTCCGAGTCTTATTCCGGAAGGATTTTCTGGTGCGCTATGATCATCCCAAGGAAGCAAGTTTTTATTTGCGATAATGTTGGCCTTTTCAAGGGCTATTGCCTTGTCGCTGGCGCAGTCCACATCTATCACAACCTGATGCGATTGTGTAAACTCCTGATCAGC
>CAYYMO010000099.1:0-3575 GCA_964472955.1 uncultured Methanomicrobia archaeon
ATCTATACCAGCTAATTTCGATGCAAGAGAACGCAGTTGCGTCGGAGGAGGCGTTACATACGTCGCCTCATTGTCACCAAAAACGCCACCTGGCTTTAAAACCCGATACACTTCAGAGGACACTTTGGCCTTTTCACAGAAAACAAGCACTGATTCGGCAAGTACAGCATCAAAGGTATCTGACGGAAACGGAAGCGCATGTGCATCTGCCTCAATCACTTTCACTTTGTTGCTCGCCCTCTCTGTCGCAACCCTTTTCCTCGCTTCTTCGAGGACGGTCGGAGTGATGTCTACCGCTGCAACGTCCACATGGTATTTTTTTGCCAGAAGACAAGCGGTATACCCCGTCCCGCACCCGACATCCAGTACGTACTGGCCCGGGGTGATGCCGCACCACTCGATGAGTCGTCGCGTAGTTTTGATGCCACCTATGTGATTTGTCAGTCCGAGCTTCTCCCATTCATCACGAGTGGTAAAAAACTCCCGTTCGTTAGTGGTTTCTCGTCTTTTGCTTGCCATCATAGGTAATCTATTTCCCACTCGTTTATGATTTCAATGCCTGAAATAAAAATTTCTTCACGTATTAGTACCGCGTTTTTATCAATCCACTATTAGATAAGATTTGTAGATGGTAAATGACCACAGAAAAGAAAAGTGGCACAAAACGATAAACTGTAAATAAGACAGTCATTTCGTTATCACTCTTCCCATCAGTCTTTCTTCATAGGTTAGATAGCTAACTTACGCTCCCGTCTTTCCAGCCAAGCATCTTTCGGGCTTTTCCGTTTCGTCTTTCCATCCTCTTTGCAAACGCGTACAGAGTTTGCTTATACGCCTCTTCCTCTTCATGGGCGGCCTCGAAGACATCTTTAAGTAGACGTTCAAATGTTTTTTTGTGTACCGTTCGGACTGTCCAGGACGCAGGTCTCATGGTAAGCAATTTCTTTTACCTCTCAGCTCTTAACCTAACTCTTGAGAAAGTAAAAACTCCGACAACAAACAGTATCGATGCTAAAATGATTAGAAACCTCACTTCAAAGATAACATCTCCATTCAACCCGCTTCCATACGTGAGCACAGACCTAAGAGCTGAGATAGCATGAGTCCATGGAAGAATGTCATATATCTGGTACGTTCTTCCGTTGAATTGACCGATTGCCTCTTTCGGTAGTGGCATAAATGCTCCAGCAAGGAAAGCCATTGGTACCGCAATCATCGCACTCAAGCTTCCCGCTTGTCGCTCGTTTGTTACAAATGCTGCTATCAACAGTGCAAGAGAAATGGACGCCATCCCTGCAATTATTCCAATTACTGTCGCAAGCCACAGTGAACTGATGCCCCCTTGCCATTTATATCCCAGTGCTATGGCAACTATGATAAGAACTAACACTTGTATCATGGTGATCAACAACCACGAGATGAATGTCCCAAGTAAGAGGTCAAATGAGCGCATCTTTGAGAGCTTTAGCCTGTTGAGCGTTCCCGTTTGTATTTCACGCGTAAGAGAAGTAGCAATTATACTCACTTGTAACAATACGCCAAAAACGATGAGTCCTGGCACCAGATAGTCGAAGAGTGAGAACGATTGTGTCCCGGAAATGGATAAAATCTCAGCGGATATGAAGTCACTAGGTATTGGGTTCTTTGGCATTCCGATACTTACGGATGCTCCTGCTGTTGCCTCACCTATTACACTATTTTTATAGTGCTCTAAAAGCTCAGTAATAGCAGTTTGTGTCGTGCCAAAATCTATGTACCCTGTATCTCCTTTGATGATAAGTGCTGCTGTTACGTTGCCCACCTGGGGAAGGGGATTACTTGCTGCAACAGTATTAGGTGTTGGATTTTGGCCAGCGATGATATTTCCCATAGCTTGCGCACCAACAGTTGAAGTAATCTCTGTTCTGACCGAACTATTAATCATTGAGGTGAACGCCCCTGAAAAATTTTCTGGAATGATAATGAGCGCATCTATGCTCCTGCTCTTCAACATATCATTTGCCTTATCCTCGCTGACGTTATTTAGGTGGAATAGATTCGTGCTGCTGTTCTCATACGTAGCATTCCCGAGCAGTCGAGAAAAACTGTCTCCAAAGTCTCTTTGTTGTATGACGTTGTCTAAATATACTGTTTCACCTTTATCATGATTTATTACAGCGATCTCGTGCGGGTTACTGCCTCTCGTAAAAAATGGAGTGAAACCGTTACCAAAGGCAAAAGCGAAAAGAATTACAAACAGTATTGGGAACGTCATTAAAAAAAGAAATCCCTTTCTATCTCTAAAGGTCTCCTTTATTCCCTTGGATGCGATATTTATGAACTTCATATCACTCTCTCAAATCTCTGCCAGTTAAGAAAATGAATACATCTTCAAGTGTATTTCCTCTAATAGAGATATCTAAAACGCGCCCATCTGCACTTTCGATGAGATCTATTATTTGTGGGAGCTTGCTTGTAGCGTTCAACGCTCTTACAGTAACTCTGCCTCTAAGTTCCTTAACCTCTTCAATTCCCTCCAGCGATTTTATAAGCGTTGTTACCCTCTTATTCACCATTGCGTCCGCGAGTTGTATCTCGACAATATCCCCCCGCCCAATCGTCTTCTTTAGACCTTCTGGTGTGTCTAAGAGCAGTAATTTCCCGTGATCAATGATTGCAATTCTGTCACTGAGCGCGTCAGCCTCCTCCATGATATGGGTGGTTAGCACGATGGTTTTGCCCTCTTTGTCTCTCAAAGATCGAATGAAATCCCAGAGGAGGAGTCTGGACTGCGGGTCAAGACCTGCAGACGGCTCATCCAGGAATACGATCACTGGATCATGAACGAGTGACAAAGCGACATTGAGCCTGCGCTTCATGCCTCCAGAGAGCTTTGAGACCTCCTCATTAGCTTTATCCGAAAGAGCAAGGGCTTCTAACAATGTGTTTACCTTCTCTCTTAAGATGGACCTAGGAATCCCATACATATTGCCCATAAAGATGAGGTTCTCATCACACGTCAAACTCTCCCAAAGTACTAACTCCTGCGGACAGACTCCAATTATTCCCTTTTCTGCGGACCCTATTTCTTTTCCATTAAAGAGTATCTGCCCCCTTGTGGGTGTTAAGAGCCCGACCATCATTTTAATAGCTGATGTCTTCCCAGCACCATTTGGTCCTAAAAAACCAAATACTTCTCCCTCTTTTATTTCCAAATTAAGGTTATCAACAGCAATGAGGTCGTCATATTCTTTCTTTAGGCTTTGAGTCGTTAACACATACCTATCCACAAAATCGCTCCTTCTGTACCTAGTTTTTTAGAACACTATAGTTAGTAACTTCTCATAAAAATGCTTCAAGATTCATTAAATTTTTGTTGTATTAAATAGTGATATTCTATAGTGACTGTTTCGAGCCTGTCCACTCATAGCTGGGGTCGTCGTTGAAAGCTGAACTGCTGGCATCCTCGCCGATAGGAGGAACGAACTTGGTGGCTCGGAACGTCATCTCGGTGCAAAATACATGACTCTTTCGATATTCAAGCAGCTCGGCGAGTTAAGACTTAGAATAAATACTACAACAGAGTTAATGGAGCA